>NZ_CALIAA010000222.1 GCF_938040765.1 uncultured Fretibacterium sp. | reverse complement strand
GATGGAGGAAGATCATCGGCCTCTCACAGCATCGAGATGACCCTTCCCGGCTCCGGAGCGTAGCGGGCTCGCTCGAACAGCGCCCGGGAGACGTCGTACTCCCCCCATACGGCCAGAAGCAGCTCTCTCAGGGAGAGCTTGCGGCGCTCCCGAACCTCTCCCCACAGCGTCGGGGGGAAAAAGGCCCAAAGATTGAAAGCCGCACGTTCCCGCGTACCGAACCGGGACAGGACCAGATATCCCGAGCCGGGGTTGAACAGAAGGAGGGGCACGGTGTTCTGGGAGACCATGTGCTGAAGGTCCTCCCTGGAAAACGACAGTGTCTCGAGCTCCGAGAGATCCTTCTCCCCGGGGAGGTCAAGGATGGAAAACCATATCCGGGCGGGGGCGTCGGGGTCTGAAAGCTTCGGGCCGGCCTTCAGCCAAGCACGGAGCCGCACCACGATATCGAACTCACCGCGGGCAAGCGCGAAGCGCAGGGCCCAGTACCCCTTGCGGAGAAGCTCGTCCTCCTCGAGAAAGCGGCTGAAGGCCCTCTCATCCCGGAAGGGGACCCCCTCCGCAAAGGCGGCGTTCTCCCTCATCAGCCCCCTCAGGATGAGGACCGCGGATAGATGGTCTCCCGGCGGGTCCGTCTGGACCAGCAGCGCGTCCCGGAGTCCCGTGACGAGCTTCGGGGGCAGCACCGTGACGGCGGTGCCGTCCACGGCGAGGGACAGGTCCCTGTCCTCATAGAGGAACAATTCCCGAGGTTCGTCGCCCGGCCTCCCCCATACCCAGCGCTCGGGGGCTCCCTTGGGAGAGCAGCCCAGAAGGTAGCGGTTGTACGGCAGCAAAACCATCACGAAGGGCCCTCCGGGTTCTGGGACCCCCTCGGGGAGGGACACCTGCGGCAATTGGGCCAATGTTCCATCGGACATCAATTCAAAGATCAAACCGCTCCCTCCCCTGCTGAAGAAGACAAAACGACACCCGGGAAAACGGGGCGCGCTCCCGCCCCGTACGCTCGGCTCCGCATTAGCTTATCACAAGAGCCCGGCAAACGCATCCCGTGAAAGGCCATCCCCTTCGGGACGTCCGACGTCTCGAGAAGGGTCCGTCAGGCGAAGGCAAAGGTCAGCGCTCCGTCCCTGACCCCGATCGTGACCGTCGCCCCGTCCCGAACGTCCCCCGCGATCAGCGCCCTCGCTAACTTCGTCTCCACGTTCCTCACCAGATAGCGCTTGAGCGGACGGGCCCCATAGACGGGGTCGTAGCCGGCATCGGCGATGAAGTCCACGGCATCGTCGTCGGTCCTCAGGGTGATCTGCCGCTCGGCCAGCCGGCCGGCCAGGCCCTGGAGCAGAAGGCGGACGATCTGCCGCACCTCGCCGCGGCTCAGGGGCTTGAAGATCACGATGTCGTCGACGCGGTTCAGGAACTCCGGGCGGAAGGATGCCCGCAGCGCGCCCATGACCTCGTCGCGCGTCTTATCCGGTATCGTACCGTCCGGCGTGATCCCCTCCAGAAGGGAGGCGGCCCCGATATTGCTGGTCATGATCACGACGGTGTTCTTGAAGTCCACCACCCGTCCGTGGCTGTCCGTGATGCGCCCGTCGTCCAGGATCTGGAGCAGGATGTTGAACACGTCCGGGTGCGCCTTCTCGATCTCGTCGAACAGGATGACGGAGTAGGGACGGCGACGGACGGCCTCGGTGAGCTGCCCGCCCTCGTCATACCCGACGTAGCCGGGAGGCGCCCCGACCAGGCGGGAGACCGCGTGCTTCTCCATGTACTCGGACATGTCGATGCGGACCAGGTTGTCCTCGCTATCGAAGAGCGTCTCGGCCAGCGTCTTGGCCAGCTCCGTCTTGCCCACCCCCGTGGGCCCCAGGAAGATAAAGGAGCCGATCGGCCGCCGGGGGTCCCGTATCCCGCTCCGGGCACGGAGCACCGCGTCGGCGACGAGCCCCACGGCCTCGTCCTGCCCGATCACGCGGCGGTGCAGCCCTTCGTCCAGCTTCAGCAGCTTCTCCTTCTCGCCCTCCACCAGCCGCGTCACGGGAATGCCCGTCCAGCGGCTGACGATATCCGCGATCTCCTCCTCGGTGACCTCCTCGCGCAGCAGGCGTCCCGACGCGCTTTCCTTCTCGGCATCCGCCTCCTTCGCCCTCAGCTCCTCCTCCAGCTTCCGGAGCTGACCATAGCGGAGTTCGGCAACCCGGTTGAGGTCGTACTCGTGCTCGGCCTTCGCGATGTCGGCCTTGACCGCGTCAATCCGGCTCCGCAGCTCGCGGATGCCCGTGATGGCCCCCTTCTCCGTCTCGTACTGGGCACGCAGGGAATCCGCCTCGGTCCGGGCCTCCTGCAGCTCCTTCTGCAGAGCCTTCAGGCGCTCCGCCGACGCCGCGTCCGCCTCGCGCTTCAGCGCGGTCTCCTCGATCTCCAGCTGCATGACGCGCCGCGAGGCCGCGTCCAGCTCGGAGGGCAGGGAGTCGATCTCCGTCCGGATCATCGCGCAGGCCTCGTCCACCAGGTCGATGGCCTTGTCCGGAAGGAACCGGTTGGTGATGTAGCGGTTGGAGAGCCTCGCCGCCGCGACCAGTGCGTTGTCCCGGATGCGCACGCCGTGGTGCACCTGGAGCTTCTCCCGGATGCCCCGCAGGATCGAGATCGTGTCCTCCACGTCCGGCTGCTCCACGTCCACCGGCTGGAAGCGCCGCGCGAGCGCCGCATCCTTCTCGATATACTTGCGGTACTCGTCCACGGTGGTCGCGCCGATGCAGTGAAGTTCCCCGCGCGCCAGCATGGGCTTGAGCATGTTCCCGGCATCGACCGCCCCCTCGGCGGCCCCGGCCCCCACGATCGTGTGGAGCTCGTCGATGAAGAGGATGATGCGCCCCTCGCTCTGTCGGACCTCGTTCAGAACGGCCTTGAGGCGTTCCTCGAACTCGCCGCGGAACTTTGCCCCCGCGACGAGCGACCCCATGTCCAGGGCGAAGACCGTGCGGTCCTTCAGCCCCTCCGGGATGTCGCCGCGGACGATACGCTGCGCCAGCCCCTCGACGATCGCCGTCTTGCCGACGCCGGGGTCCCCGATCAGCACCGGGTTGTTCTTCGTCTTGCGGCTGAGGATGCGCACGACGCGGCGTACCTCCTCGTCCCGCCCGATCACGGGGTCCAGCTTGCCCTCCCGCGCCATCGCCACGAGGTCGCGGCCGTACTTCTCGAGCGCCTCGTAGGAGGCCTCCGGGTCCGCGCTCTGGACCCGCTGCGAACCGCGCACCTCCGTCAAGGTCTTCAGGAAACGGTCCTCGGTGATCCCCAAACGGCTCAGGATCCTCCCCAGGTTCGTCGCCGCCCCTTCGCCGAGCATCTCCAGGAACAGATGCTCGACCGAGACGTACTCGTCCGTAAGCTTCCTGGCCCGCTCCTCGGCCCGCATCAACAGCTTGTTGAGACGCGCCGTGACGTAGACCTTCCCCGCCTCGGCCCCGCCCCCCGTCACCCTGGGAATGCGGGCCACCTCATCCGCGACGAGCTTCTCCAGGACCTGCAGGTCGACGTCCATCCGGCGGAGCATCCGCGGGATCAGCCCCTCCCCGTCCCGAAGCAACGCCAGCAGGAGGTGCGCGACATCCACCTCCTGATTGTTGTTGCCTATCGCAATTCCCTGAGCCTCGGAGAGCGCCTCCTGGCTCTTTCGCGTCAATTTATTGAAGTCCATACCGATTCCTCCTCGAAAGGATATCTGACCAATTATGACCAAATTATAAATTCGTGTCCGCGCCACTGCAATACGTCGTTTGCCGTATTGGGCGCTTTAACTTTTACGTCAAATGCGATACACTTTTTCAGAAATGGGAAATCCGCCCGATGAGGACAAAAGGACTTTATCGCAACTTTATCGCAAAGAAGGACGATGAGCTTGGTGCCGCAGGAACGTATTTATCTCTCCCCGCCCCACATGAGCGGGGATGAGCTCGTCAAGATAAACGAGGCCTTCGCCTCGAACTGGATCGCACCGCTGGGACCCCACGTCGAGGCATTCGAGCGGGAGACCGCCGAGCTGACGGGCGTCCGGGCCGCAGCGGCCCTCTCGTCGGGGACGGCGGCCCTGCACTTGGCCGCGGAGCTGCTGGGCGTGGGGGCCGGAGATCTGGTTCTCTGCTCCTCGTTCACCTTCGCGGCGTCCGTTGCGCCGTTCTTCCACAAGGGCTCGGAGTGCGCCTTCGTCGATTCCGAGCCCGAGTCCTGGAACATGAGTCCGCAGGCGCTCGAGCGGGCGCTTGCCGAGACGTCGGCGCAGGGGCGTCCGCCCAAGGCCGTCATCCTGGTGGACCTCTACGGCCAGAGCTGCGACATGGACCCTCTGCTGGAGCTCTGCAGGCATTACCGCGTGCCCGTCGTGGAGGACGCCGCGGAGGCGCTGGGCTCCCTCTACAAGGGGCGCAGGTCCGGCTCCTTCGGGACCTTCGGCGTCTTCTCCTACAACGGCAACAAGATCGTCACGACATCGGGAGGAGGGATGCTGCTCTCCGACGACGCCGAGGCGCTCGAGAGGGCGCGCTTCCTCGCCACTCAGGCGCGCGACTCCGCCCCCTGGTACCAGCACACGGTTCTGGGGTGGAACTACCGTCTGAGCAACGTCCTGGCGGCAATCGGTAGGGGGCAGATGCTCCATCTGGACGAGCGCGTCGCCGCCCGGCGGTGCATCTTCGGCCGCTACGCCGAGACGCTGGGGACCATCGAGGGTGTGCGCTTCATGCCGGAGCCCTCATGGAGCCGCTCCAACCGTTGGCTCACGGCCCTGACCTTGGAGGAACCCCTCCGCGTCTCGCCCCTCGCCGTGCTGGATCGCCTGGCGTCCCGGAACATCGAGGGACGTCCGCTATGGAAGCCCATGCACCTCCAGCCCGTGTTCAAGGGCGCGCGCTACTGGCCGCACGAGGAGGGGCGCGACGTCTGCGCGGAGCTCTTCTCCCGCGGGCTCTGCCTGCCCTCGGGCTCCGGGATGACGGAGGCGCAGCAGGACCGCGTGACCGAGGCCGTGCTGGAGGCGCTCCACGCAGTCCCGACCGGATGCTGAAGCGTCTTCTGGACATTGTAGGGGCACTTTTGGGCCTGCTCCTTCTGTCCCCCGTATTTCTGGGGATAACGCTGGCGGTCCGGCGCCGCATGGGGCCGCCGGCGCTTTTCTCGCAGCTACGCGCCGGACTTGGGGGACGGCCCTTCCGGCTCTACAAGTTCCGCTCCATGACGGACGCGCGGGACGGGGACGGCTCGCTCCTGCCCGACGCCGACCGGCTGACGCCCTTGGGCGTTTTTCTGAGGCGCACCAGCCTGGACGAGCTGCCGCAGCTCTGGAACGTCCTGTGCGGGGCCATGAGCCTGGTGGGACCGCGGCCGCTGCTTCTGGAATACGTGCCCCTCTACGACGAGCGTCAGAGAAAGCGCCTCTCCGTCAAACCGGGGATCACGGGCTGGGCACAGATCAACGGACGGAACGCCCTGACGTGGGAGGAGAAGTTCGAGCTGGACGTCTGGTACGTGGAGCACCGTTCGCTCCGGCTGGACCTGAAGATTCTGGCGGCAACGGCATGGAAGGTCCTGAGGCGCGAGGGCATCTCCGCGCCCGGGGCGGCGACCATGCCGCCGTTTCGGGGAAGTGGAAGATACAAGGAGAACGATTCATGAGCGCCTTCACCAAATGGGACATTCTGACGCATCGCCTCGACAGGGTCCGGGCAGGATTGGACACTCCATGGGAGTTTCTGTTGCTCCTTCTCGACCATGCGTCCCTGCGCCTTTGGGGAAAGAATCCCCACCGGCATCTCAGGAAAGTCACAAAACGCTTTATCTCCTCGATAACGAAGGAGGACGGCTGCTACCGGATCGGGGAAGCCCGCCTGCCGGCGCTGGACCCCGAGACCGAGCGTCAGTTCTTCGGCTATGTCTTCGAGGACATCTACGACGAAGGGGAGATGAACCGTTACTACTCCCTGTTGACCGAGGGCTTCTTCTGCCTCGAGAACGAGAGGATCGACGTCAGGGTGCATCCCGGCGACGTGGTTATCGACGCCGGAAGCTGGATTGGCGATTTTGCCGCCTACGCCTCCGTCAAAGGCGCAACGGTCTACGCGTTCGAGCCCATCGAGGCGCCCTACCGTTACCTCCTGGAGACGGCAAGGCTCAACGCCAACATCCTTCCCGTAAAGAAAGGGCTGGGGGACTCGGAGACCCAGGCGGTCATGTCGGATGACGACAGCTATACCCTGGGCAATGCCATATTGACCAACGGCCAAACCGGGTCAGCTGTCGAGATCACAACCGTGGACACCTTCGTCCGCGACCAGCGGCTTGCCCGCGTCGATTTCATCAAAGCGGACATCGAGGGGTACGAACGCCACATGCTGAGGGGCGCCCGGGAGACATTGGCGCGCTTCGCCCCCAAACTGGCGCTCTGCACCTATCACCTTCCCGACGACCCGGAAGTCCTGGAGACGCTGATCAAGGAGGCCAATCCCGCCTACGAGGTCGTACAGAAACGCAAGAAACTCTACGCGGCCGTGCCGGGAGGCAACTCATGCGCATAGACCATATCGGATATGCGGTTCAGGATCTTGCCGCCGCCGCAGAAAAGTTCGAGGCCCTGGGGTATCGATCCTGCGGAGAGGAAACCGAGGATCTCGGGCGTAAGGTAAAGATCCGCTTTTTTTCCGACACATCGGGGGTCATGATCGAGCTGGTCGCCCCCCTGCAGGATGACTCCCCCGTCATGGGGTGGATACGGAAAAACGGCAATTCTCCCTATCATATCTGCTACGAGAGCAAGGATCTGGAGCGCGATATCACGGAGCTCAGGCAGAAGGGGTTTATCCTGGTGCATCCCATCGCTCCGGCGCCCGCCATGGGGGGCCGGCGTGTCGCCTTTCTGTACGGCACCGGGACGGGCCTGCTGGAACTGGCCGAAAGCCCATCCCCAAGCCGATAGGCCCCCGCAGAAAAGGAGTTCCGAAAGGAAGCTTCATCGAGAAAGGAACGGTTTCGACCTCATGAGATCATGCACTCTCGACGGAATAAAAATCGACGGCATCTGCGCCTGCGTCCCCTCCCACACGGTGGACAACACAACATTCGGCGCGGAACTTTTTGGAGACAGGATAGAGGACACCATCAGGGTCACGGGGATACGGACCCGCCGTGTCTGCCCCCCCGGGAGCGGAATCACCGCTCTCGACCTCTGTGTGGAGGCGGCGAAAAAGCTGTTGGAACACCATACTCTCACCCCTTCCGACCTTGGAGGGGTGCTCTTCGTCACTCAGACGCCCGACCACGACATTCCCAACAACTCGTCCCGAGCGGCAGACCTGCTGGGCCTGTCCCATAGCTGCACAGCCGTGGACACGAGCTTCGGCTGTTCGGGGTATGTCTACGGGCTCTGGCTGGCCGGACTGATGGCCAGGTCTCTGAATGCCCCCGTCCTCCTTCTGGATGGGGAGACTCATTCCTATTTCACATCGCCAAGGGATCGCGCAACCGCCCTGCTCTTCGGGGATGCCGGTTCCGCGACAATTCTCACACCGGATGAAGGAGCGGATCCCTGGTTCTTCGGATTCCTGACGGACGGTTCAAAACATGACGTTCTGCTCGTCCCAGAGGGGCGCTCACGCAATCTTTTCAACGAGCATTCTCTGGAGTATCGGAATTGGCCGGACGGCGGGGTGCGTCGCCCCATCGACATCCGGATGGACGGAATGGCCGTATTCAATTTTGTGGTGCGCAACGTTCCTCCGGTCCTGACCGAGGTTCTGAAGAATGCAGGGGTCCCGGCCGACGCCGTCGATCGGCTGCTTCTGCATCAAGCCAACCTCTTCATGATCGAACAGGTGGCGAAGCAGATCGGAATATCCCGTGACAAGATGCCCGTCAGCCTGGATCGCTACGGCAACTCCAGCTCAGCGACCCTCCCCGTCACGATTTGCTCGGAACTTGCGGGCGAACTCCAAACCGAAAGGAAGCGGACGCTGCTTGCGGGATTCGGGGCCGGGCTTTCCATCGCAGCCGCTTCGATCGAAATGGGCCCCTGCATCTGTCCCGGCCTGCTCGAATACCCCGGCGAATGAAGGACTGGATCAGAATGAAGCATTTACGGATCGGGAGGTTTGTAGGGCGATGACAACGGAAGAGAAAATAGAGCTCTTGACCAGGACCATCGAGGCCGTGCCCGGCTCGCTGAAGCTGGAGACGGTTCTGAATGAGCTGGACTACTGGGATTCTCTGAGCAAGCTGTCCGTCTTGGCGATGTTTGGCACCCACTTCGATAGGGAACTGGACCTTGGAGTGCTCCGAGCCTTCAGAACCGTCGGCGACATTCTGTCCGAGATGCACGCCTGATGCCGATAACCTTCTTAGGAACGGACGGAATGGAGGTTTGATTGCATGTCCATGGAACCGAATCCATTTTCTCTCTGCGGCCGGACGATCCTCGTAACCGGAGGTTCCTCCGGCATCGGCCGCGCCGTAGCCATTGGCGCAGCGCGGATGGGCGCCCGAATCGCCGTGCTGGGCAGGACCCCGGACAGGGTTCAGGAAACCCTTTCGTTGCTGG
The DNA here is from genome assembly GCF_938040765.1 of uncultured Fretibacterium sp. GTDB lineage: Bacteria > Synergistota > Synergistia > Synergistales > Aminobacteriaceae > CAJPSE01. Next base: position 720 of record NZ_CALIAA010000222.1, on the reverse strand, counting down.
AGGGGACCGGCCACGTCGGACATGTTTCCGACCTGACGAAGATCGACGGCATCGAAGGCGACGTTCAGGCTATCCTTGACCGTTCCGGGCCGTTCGGTGGGCTCGTGTACAGCGCCGGAGCGTCGGACGTCACGCTGCTGCGGGATATCGATATGGAAAAGGCCGAGCGGCAGATGCGCCTCAACTGGCTGTCCTTCATGGCCCTGTCGCAGGCGATCTGCCGCCGCGGACGCTATGCCCCGGGGCTGAGCGTCGTCGCATTGGCCTCGATCTCCGCACTTACCGGACAAGTAGGGCTCAGCGCCTACGCCGGGACCAAGGGGGCCCTCATCGCGTCGGTGCGCTCGCTGGCCTCGGAGTACGCGCCGCGCGGCATCCGCTTCAACTGCATTTCTCCCTGTCCCGTCGACACCCCCATGCAGCGGGAGACCCGATCCCGGCTCGGCGAGGAATGGTACCGGAAAGAGGTCCTCGAGAAGGCCCGGCTGGGGCCGCTCGCCCCCGAGGACGTCGCCGACCCCGTCCTGTTCCTGCTCTCCGACGCCAGCCGGCGCATCACGGGCACGAACATGATCGTCGACGGAGGATGGTCACTCTCCTGAGCCAGTAAAAAGAGCGTGACACAAAGAAAGTGAAGCACCAAAAGTCATTTTAATTCCAAATCGTTTGTAGGCAATAAGCAGAGAGCCGGCGAAGAATGAGCCGTGCGAATCGCTTAGA
>NZ_CALIAA010000221.1 GCF_938040765.1 uncultured Fretibacterium sp. | reverse complement strand
AGCTTTCGTAAAACATATCCAGTTGCGGGTATTCGCTGACCAGGTCGATGTTGGCGCTCCAGTAGCTGTCGATGGTGCCCACGTCGCGCCAGTAGATGGTGCCCTGGGTGTTGCGGCCTTTGCTGGATTTTTCGAAGGGGTGCGCATAGACGACGCCTTCGCTCACGCCTGCCGGGATGACGTCGTTGCCGAAGTCGTGCGAGGTTTCGGGGCTGGTGGCTTCGCGCTCCAGCACCTGGTAGAGGTATTCGGCGTCAAAGACGTAGATGCCCATGGAGGCGAGTGAGGAGCCTGGGCGGTCGGGCATGGGCGGCGGATCGCTCGGTTTTTCGACGAAGGCTTTGACTTTGAGTTTTTCGTTCACGGCCATGACGCCGAAGGCGGTCGCCTGTTCGCGCGGGACTTCGATGCAGCCGACGGTGACTTTCGCGCCGCTGGTCACGTGGTCACGGATCATTTGCATGTAGTCCATTTTGTAGATGTGGTCACCGGCGAGGATGAGGACGTATTTGGGTTTGTAGTGGTCTTTCATGATGTGGACGTTTTGCCAGACGGCGTCGGCGGTGCCCCGGTACCAGGTTTGGTCGTTGAGTTGTTGGCGCGCAGGCAGCATGTCCACGAATTGGCCGCGTTCGCGCGGCAGGAATGACCAGCCGTGCTGGAGGTGGCGCAGGAGCGAGTGGGCTTCGTATTGGGTGATGACGCCGATTTTGAGGAGGCCGGAGTTGATGCAGTTCGACAGCGCGAAGTCGATGATGCGGTACTTGGCGGCGAAATAGACGGCGGGCTTGGCCCGATACCGCGTCAGCGGCATCAGCCGCTCCCCCTTTCCCCCTGCAAGAACGACCCCCAGCACTCTTCCGTACTTTCCTCTGTTCATCATCGACATCCCCTTTCGTAGGGAAAAGCTCCCTGCTGCCACGTGCTGCGTCATGAAAATCATCGTGCAAAACGGCGCTCGAGCCTGCGGACCTCCGGCGGAAGCCCGGGAAGAAAACATGGAGAGGAAGCCCGGGGGAAAATGCGGCGAAGCGGGCTAAAGCGTTTGGTAAAGGTCCTTGTAGAGCAGCGCGGAGCGGTCCCAGGAGAAATCTCCGGCCATCGCTCGCGCGCGGAGCGCATTCCAGTACTCGGCGTCGCCGAAGCGCGCGACCGCCCTCCTCAGGGCCCAGAGCATGCCGGCGGCGTCGCAGGTCTGGAAGGTGAACCCGTTCCCGCCTCCGGGGGCGTCTGCGTCCGTCACCGTGTCCCTCAGGCCCCCGACCTCGCGCACGAGGGGGACGGTTCCATACCTCATGGCGATCATCTGGGACAGGCCGCAGGGCTCGAATACCGAGGGCATCAGGAAGATGTCGCCGCCCGCGTAGAGGAGGTGGGACAGCGGTTCGTCGTAGCCCCGGAAGAACCGCAGCGTGTCCGGGAAGCGATCGCCCGCCTGGCTGAGGGCGTTCTCGATCCAGCCGTGACCGCTGCCCAGGAAGACGAACTTCGCGCCGAGCCCAGGGAGCGCGTCGAGTGCGGAGAGGATGAGGGAGAACCCCTTCTGCTCCACGAGCCGGGACACGCAGACCACCAGGGGCTCTTTGGAGCGGGGGTCGAACCCCGCCCTCCGCAGCAGCTCCTCCCGGGCCTGCGCCTTGCCCCGGAGATTTTTCGCCGAGAACCGCTCCGGGATGTGGGGGTCCGTCTCCGGGTTCCAATAGCGGGTGTCGATGCCGTTCAGGATCCCGGACAGCTTGCGGCGTTGTTTATAGATGACGCCGGACAGCTCGCGCGTGGACTCGTAGGTCTGTATCTCCTGAGCGTAGCGCGGCGAGACCGTCGTCACGGCGTTGGCGGCGACGATGGCCCCCTTCAGGAGGTTGACCCGGCCGTAGAACTCCATGGCCTCCATGTTGAAGCTCCAGGGCTCGAGCCCGGAGGCCTCCATGAAGGGCTCCCGCTCAAGGATCCCCTGGTAGGCGACGTTATGGAGCGTGACGACGCACCGGCCCCCGACGGTCCGGTAATGACGGTGCCAGGCCAGGGCGCAGGGGAGGAAGGCGCTGGTCCAATCGTGGCAGTGGTAGAGGTCGGGGGTCCACTTGAGTACCCGAAAGAGCTCCAGGGCCTGCATGCAGAATACGGCGAAGGGGGAGGCGGTGCGGAAGTCGAGGTGCCACGGATACATGTCCCCCCCGTAGTCCTCCGCCCTCAGAAAGTAGACGGGCACGTCCGCCACCTCGGCCTTGACGACCTCCGCGTCCCGGACCTGCCAGTCGTAGGCGGCGCAGACCCGTTCCGGGAGCACCGTCATCTTCAGGCCGGAGGCCGAGACCCTGTCCAGCACCCCCGGCCAGGCGGGGGTCACGACGCGGACGTCGACGCCGGCGCGGCGCAGCGCCTGGGGAAGGGAGCCGGCAACGTCGCCCAGCCCGCCCACCTTGGAGAAGGGCGCGTACTCCGTCGTGACGAAAAGAACCCTGGTCCTGCCGCCGACCCCGCGCATGGCCTCACATCCCTCTGAAGTCGATGGAGTAGGCCTTGGAGGCGTACTCGCGGACCACCCGATGCGTGTTGAAGAAGCTGGCGTTCAGGGCTATCGTGTGGCGCATCATGTCCAGCCATTTGTCGTGGTTCTCGTAGTAGGTGGGGATGATCTTCTTCTCGAGCTTTTCGTAGAGGTCGATGGCGTCGAGCGACTCGTCGTAGTGGTCGGAGAGGTCCCCCCCGTTCGGTTCGGGCCCGATGGACCAGCCCGTCACGTCCTCGATCCAGCCCTCGATCCACCACCCGTCGAGCACGGAGAAGTTCATGATCCCGTTCATGGCGCATTTCATGCCGCTGGTCCCGCTGGCCTCGCGGGGGCGCATCGGGGTGTTGAGCCAAAGGTCGACGCCCTGGGTTATCAGGGATGCGATCTCCATGTTGTAGTTGTCGATGAAGACGATGGGGATGGACTCCTCCAGGTCCCGGGCCGCCTTGCGGATCTTCTGGAGCAGGGCCTTGCCGCCGTTGTCGCTGGGATGGGATTTCCCCGCGAAGATGAACTGCACCTTACGGTTCCCCGCCACCTCCAGGAACCGCTCGAGGTTGGAGAAGAGCAGGTCGGCCCTCTTGTAGGTCGCGGCGCGCCTCGCGAACCCCAGGGTGAGCACCTCGGGGTCCAGCTGCCTTCCGGTCGTCTCCAGAACCCGGGCGAACAGGCGCAGCTTGGATGCCTGATGCGCGGACCAGAGGTCCTGCACCGGGATGGTCAGGGCCTGGACCAGACGGCCGGGATCCTCCTCCCATCCGGGGATGTGCCGGTTGTAGAGCTTCCTCATCCCGGAGCTCACCCAGGTGGTGGGGTGGACGCCGTTCGTGACCCAGTCCACCGTCTCCATCCGGAACATGGCGTTGCTCACCTCGGCGTGCTTCTTGGCGACGCCGTTCACGTAGCGGCTGTACTTCAGCCCCAGCTCGGTCATGGAGACCCCGGGGACGTCGGGCATCATGCGCTTGAGCGTGCTCAGGGCCTCCGTTGGGAAGACCCTGTCGATCAGGCCGAACTCGAAATAGTCGTGTCCCGCCGGGACGGGCGTGTGAGTCGTGAACACGACCTGCTCGCGGATCTTGTCGGGGTCGTAGTAGCCCTGCTCGCGCATGAGCTCGAGGGTCAGGAAGCCGGCGTGTCCCTCGTTGAGGTGGAAGGTCTCGATGTTCATGTAGCCCAGGTCGCGCAGCATCCGCAGCCCCCCGACGCCCAGGATGAACTCCTGACAGAGACGGTAGCAGTTGTCCCCGCCGTAGAGGTACCAGCAGAGCTTGCGGTCGTCGGGATGGTTGGGTTCGAAGTCCGTGTCCAGGAAGTAGACGGGCAGGGGGTACCCGGTGGACCCGATGATCTCGTAGACCCATACCCCCACCTGGATCTCCCTTCCCTGAAGGTTGATCAGGATGCGGTTGGGCAGGAGCGTCAGCTCGTGGGAGGGGTTCCACTGGACGGGCTTCTCCTTCTGCCAGTCGTCGGCGTTGAACTCCTGGACGAAGTAGCCCTTGCGGTAGAGCAGGGTGACCCCCGCCATGGGGACGCCGAGGTCGGCGGCGCTCTTCAGAATGTCGCCGGCCAGGACCCCCAGCCCTCCCGAGTAGGTGGGGATGGACTCCTTGAGCCCGACCTCCATGGAGAAATAGGCCAGCGGCCTGAAGGCCGGGTCGTTCTCCATGAGGCTCCTGAGGGAATAGCCGAGATCGCTGCGATGCAGTCGCTGTATCATAGTCGGTGATGCTCCTTTCCGGTTGCGGCCCGTCGAGCCTCTGATTGAATTATCTCACAGATTTGCCCTTTGGGGGCGGGAGGCGCCCGATCGGAGGCCCGATCGCGTCATGCCCTGCCGTAGAGCTCCGTAAGCTCCCTCAGGCACGAAGCCAGCCGCTCATCGGCCTGGCCGGGCATCATGCGCCAGGCCCAGTTCCCGGTGGGCGTGGAGGGGATGTTGATCCGGCAGGAGGCCCCCAGTTCCAGATGGTCCTGCATCGGCACGACGGCGGTCTCCGCGACGGAGCTCATGGCCATGCGCACCATCTCCCCCGCCGCCGTGCGGCGGTTCACCTCGCGCCCGAGGTAACGGGAGAGGTTGGTGATCTCCTCGGAGGAGGCGTCCTCCACGAACCAGCCCAACGACGTGTTGTTGTCGTGGGTCCCCGTGTAGATGACGTTGACCGGCGTGTGGTTGTGCGGGGCGTAGGGGTTGCGGGCGGGATCGCCGAAGGCGAAGTGAAGCACCAGCATTCCCGGCAGGCCCAGGCTGCGGCGCAGGGCCTCGATCTCGGGGGTGAGAATGCCCAGGTTCTCCGCCCAGAAGGGCAGGGTCGGGAAGTTCCGGCAAAGGGCCTCGAAGAAGTGCTCGTGGGGCGCGCTCCGCCAGAGGCCGACCTCTGCGGTCCTCGCGTCGGCGGGCAGCGACCAGTAGCCGACGAGCCCCCGGAAGTGGTCGATGCGGACGCGGTCGAAAAAGGTCAAAAGATGCCGCAGACGCTCCATCCACCAGCGGAAGTCCTCCGCCAGCATGGCGTCCCAGTTGTAGAGGGGATTCCCCCAGAGCTGCCCCGTCGCGCTGAAGTAGTCCGGCGGCACCCCCGCCACGGAGACGGGGGCCAGCGCCTCGTCCAGCTCGAACAGATGGGGGTGCAGCCAGACGTCGGCGCAGTCACGGGTGACGTAGACTGGGACGTCCCCGACCAGGCAGATCCCCAGGTCCGAGAGACGGGAACGGAGCGCGCCCATCTGGGAGGAGAAGAGGAACTGGACGAAGCGGTGAAACTCGATCTCGTCGGCCATCTCCATCCAGGTGCGGTGGAGCGCTTCGTGACGGCGGAACTTCAGGTCCTCGGGCCATTCGTACCAGGGCTGGCCGCCGCGGCACCCCTTGATGGCGGCGAAGAAACTGTAGCCCTCCAGCCAATGGCGGTTGTCGGCGAAGAAACGCTCGTACCTCGAACGGGCCCCCGCTCGCTTGAAGTTCGACCACGCCCGGCGCAGCAGGACGTCCTTGAAGGCGCGCACGCGGTCGTAGTCCACCCGGGCGTCGTCGAAGGCGGGCGCATCGGCCAGGTCCGCCTCGTCGATCAGCCCCGAGTCGGCCAGCGCCTCGGGGCTGATCAGCAGGGGGTTGCCCGCGAACGCGGACGTGGGGCTGTAGGGGGAGTTGCCGCAGCCACCGTCGATGGCGGTCAGGGGCAGGACCTGCCAGACCGTCTGGGCCGCGTCCCTCAGAAAATCGGCGAACCTCCGGGCCTCCGGGCCCATGTCTCCGATGCCGTAGCGGGAGGGGAGGGCGAAGAGGGGGAGCAGAATGCCGCTCCTTCGGGGGCGGCTCATGCGAGCTCCGGAACGGCGTGGGTGATGCGGCCCCCGCACAGGGTCATGGCGACGCCGATGTCGGCCAGCTCCCGTGCCGGCGCCAGGAAGGGATCCCGTTCGAGGACGACGAGGTCCGCGTCGCGGCCCGGGGCTATCTCGCCACGGCGCCTCTCGTTGTGCCCGTTCCATGCGCCGTTCCAGGTATAGGTACCGATGGCCTCGGCCACGGAAAGGCGCTCCTCCGGGACCCATCCATCCTCCGGCCCCCCGTTCGGGGCGGTCCGGGTCACGGCCGCATGGATTCCCAGCATCGGGCGCAGGCTTTCGATGGGGGCGTCGGAGCCGGAGGAGAGCACGATCCCTTTGCGCATCATGGAGCGCCAGCGATAACCCGCCTCGGCGCGCGCCTTCCCCAGCCGTTCCAGGGCCATGGTCCTGTCGGACGGGACGAAGCAGGGCTGGATGGCCGCTCCCAGTCGGAGGTCCCTCATCCGATCGAGCTGCGCGTCGTCCGCCGTCTGGGCGTGGACAATCAGGTGGCGCGTGACCATGGGCCGCTGCTTCATGGCGCGCTCGAAGGCGTTCAGGCACATGTCGAGCGCGCCGTCTCCGATGGCGTGCACCGCAACCTGCATCCCGGAGAGATGCGCGGTGAGGATCAGGTCGTCCAGCTCGCCCTGCTCGAAAAGCGCCGTGCCCCGCTCGCCGGGGGAGTCGGCGTAATCCTCCCTCAAAAACGCGGTCCGGCCCCCGAGGGAGCCGTCGCTGAGGAGCTTCAGCGGGCCGATCTGGCACAGCGGGATCCCGTCGCCGCTCCTCCAGCCCTCGGACAGAAAGCCCTGAAGCAAATCCATGTTCGGCAGAAGAAGCTGGCGACGGAGGCGGAAGGGAAGGTCTCCGCTCCGGGCGGCGTCCAGGAAGAACTCCTGCGACCTTCGAAAGTCGAACCCGAACATCGAGAGGTCGTCGGAGTGGATCTCCGTCAGGCCGTAGCCCGCGGCCTGGGGGCCGTACTTCCGAAGCAGGCGCGTCAGGTCCGCGTCCTCCAGGGCGGGGATGCATCGGGCGATCAGGTTCAGGGCGTTTTCCTTGAGGATCCCGTTCGGCTCCCCGTCCTCGCCGAGCTCGATCACGCCGGCCTCGACGCGGGTGTTCCCGGTGATGCCCGCGGCCTTCAGCGCGGCCGTGTTCACGACGGCGACGTGCCCGCAGACGCGCCTCAGATAGACGGGAATGTCGGGGACGACGGCGTCGAGGTCGTGCCGGGTGGGCATGACGTTGTCCATCAGGACGTGATTCCAGCCGTGCCCCTGGTACCATCCGCCAAGAGGGGCGGGATGCTCGTCCGCGTAGGCTTCGAGGATTCCGCGAAGATTGTCCGTGGAGCGGCAGTCCCCCAGACGGATCGCCTCCTGAGACTGCGCCCAGGCCAGAAAATGAGCGTGAGAATCGCTGAAGCCGGGGAAGACGGAGCGACCCTTGAGGTCGATCAGCTTCGTGTCGCAGCGGAGCCCTATGGTCGCCGTCGTTCCGATGGCCGCGATGCGCCCCGCCTCGATAAGGAGCGCCTCCGCCATCCCCATGGGGGTATGGATGCGCCCGTTGATCAGCGCCGTTTGTTCTGCATGGGGCATCAGAACCCTGCCTCCTTGAATTTCGTTATTTTCCCGTCCCCGGTCGGGGAGCCGTTGTGAACGCTGGGGGAATCGCTTCATTATAGCGTAAGGGACAGTCATCGATAACGTATCGTAAGCCGCTCCCTCCAAAAACGCTTTTGAGAGTGACGCTTCGGCGGTTGCCCCCGACAATCTGATTTTGTAGCGTATGCAGTGGACTTGAAAGCCCCCCGGCGCCGCGGCTATGACAGGGGACATCACAAAAAATCATCAACGCGAGTATAATAGTAATCGACAAATGTCAGAAAGGAGAGATGATGCCAAGACCTGTCAGGCGCCCTAAAATAGAGCGGCTGCCGGTCTATCGCAGCTCCTCGCCTGACGATGTGACCGCCGTCGAAAGCATTACGACTTCTGAATGGCGAAGGACTCACGTGCCAGAATGCCTATCGCCTGCACTACGATTACGGCGATTCACGACAGCGCAAGGAAGAAAATAGCAGATGTCCTCGTTCACGGCAAACGGTTGCTCATCACAGGCGGCTGTTGCGAGTTCGAACCGGTCGAGATCCATCAAGAGTTTATGGAGAAAGGATCAAGGACGATGAGAATAGCGGTAACTTATGAAAACGGAGAGGTTTTTCAGCATTTTGGTCATTCCGAGCGGTTCAAGTTATATGATGTGGAAGAAAACAGAATCATCGCTGAGCGGATCGTGGATACAAACGGAAGCGGCCACGGTGCGCTTGTAGGATTTCTGCAGGCGGAGAAGGTGGATGCTCTGATCTGCGGTGGCATCGGCATGGGAGCGCAGACGGCTCTCTCAGATGCAGGCATCGAGTTCTATGCCGGCGTTCAGGGATCGGCAGACGCTGCGGCGAAGGCCCTTGCCGAAGGAAACCTCGCTTATGACCCGGATGCCCGCTGCGACCATCATGACCACGATCACGGCGACGACCACGACTGCGGCCATCACAATGAACACCACAGCGGTGAGTGTGGGCATGGCCATTGTGCGGGGCATCACGGCCACGGAAATTGATGTCGATGATCCAATCGGACTGCGGAGGTCGTAAAGGAAGCTGGATTTATAGTGGTCCTCTAGTTGGGGACCACTATACCCAAACAGATTGGGGTTACGCATGCCGCCGTTCGTTGCCTTGGAGCTGCAACTCTATTCCATTGTCAAGTTACCGAAATCTCAAGATTTGCTGTCTGTACGATGTATTGGGGAAGTTCTAGCCGTACAAAAACCGAGAGAATAATTTTGCCTCTTCCTTTGTGTTTAGTTCCTCGAAAATACGCATCATCTCATCCTCGTTATAATATTCCCAGACTTCAAAATTAATTAAGATCCTTTCCGGGTACACCGACTCAAAATATTTCTCATCGCGCAACTGCTTCAGGCACTTTATCAAAAAATCAAATTCGCGCGCTATCTGCCCAAGGGGATCGACTTCCGAGAGGTTCGGAACGACGATGTTTTGCGGATTGTGGAACGCCTGAACAACCGTCCCAGAAAATGTCTCGGCTTTCGTACCCCTAATGAGGCTTTGTTCAATTTGCCTGTTGCATTTAGCTTGACAGTCTAGCCATCGTCGTTCAAATCCCTTTGTCTGTCATCTGAAGATCACGGATCATTTTCAAGTATTCTTCCGATTTGCCGTTGTACAACACATCGATCATCATATCGAAAGTAAGAAGGATTCCGCTGATTACAGTATCAGAGTTATAACCGTTAGGAACTTCATCACCAGCGATTGGTATTTCTATTTCGTTGATCCACCATCTTTCAATTTTACGATAAAGGCTCAACAAGTCTCCTAATGCCTTTGCATGTGCCTCATAAAGTCCCTTCCATAGGTATTCGGTCATTTCAT
>NZ_CALIAA010000220.1 GCF_938040765.1 uncultured Fretibacterium sp. | reverse complement strand
GGTGTTATATAATTTTGAAGTAGAGATGATACGGATTGACATGGGAATACCAGGCTCAATGAAGAGAGAAGAAGCCTTGAGACGAAAAAAGTATTCAGCGAGAGTGCTGTGAGGATAGTTGCCGAAATGGTAAAAGCAGGGACGGAATAACGTCAGGACTGGATTCCCCGCACCTGCCGGAGGCAAACCATGGAACGACCAACCAGGGAAACACTGACCGTCGAGTTCAAGAGCGACCGCCGGCCTCTGCCGTTGGATGAGCTCTATAAGGCGCTGGTCGCCATGGCGAACACCGACGGCGGCGTCCTTTACCTTGGCGTCGAGGACAACGGGCATGTCTCGGGCGTCAGCGAACAGCACAAAAATCTGATTGAGATGGCCGCAAAGGTCCAGACCCACACCGTTCCTTCGCTTGTCCTTACCCTTCGCCTGGAAACCTGGGATCAGCGCGATGTGTTGGCCCTGGAGGTGAAGCAGTCCCGTCAATTGACGATGACGTCCGACGGGCAGTATCTGCGTCGGCGGCTGAAGCCGGACGGCTCGCCGGAGAACATCCCCATGCAGCCGCACGAGATTATGCAGCGGCTTTCCTCCATCCGGGCCATTGACCCTTCCGCACAGGTAATTGAGACAATCGCCGCCCGCGAGGCGCTGAACCCGCTGGAACGGGAGCGGCTTCGCGGCATGGTGCGAACATACCGCGGCGAAGCGCCCCTTCTGGAATTGTCCGATGAGGAACTGGATAAGGCGCTTGATCTGGTCCGGGAGCTGGACGGGGTCTGCTATCCGACGGTCGCCGGCCTTCTGTTGATGGGACATGAAAGGTATATCCGCGAGTTCGTCCCCGGAAACGAGGTTCTATTTCAGGTGTTGGACGGCGTCAACGTACTGGTCAATCCCCCGGCGATGAGGGAGTCGCTGCTGCAGATCTTCGAGAAGGTCAGCCTGCTCTTTCAGTCGAGGGTTGTGGAACAGGAAATTCAGGTGGGGCTGTTTCGTGTCCCCGTGCCGAATTATGAGCGGGAGGCGTTTCGCGAGGGCTTTGTCAACGCCTTGGTTCACCGGGATTATTTTGTCTCCGGCGCGGTGCAGGTTCAGCTGCAAAATCGGGCGATGGTCATCTCAAGTCCGGGGGGGTTTCCGGAGGGGGTCAGCGCAGACAACATTCTGTCCGTGGCGCCGACTCCGAGGAACAGGACTCTGGCGGAGGCCGTGAAGCGGATTGGTCTTGCGGAGCGAACGGGCCGCGGAGTGGACAAGATTTACAGCGCCATGCTTCGCAGTGGACACGAAATCCCCGATTATTCCGACAGCAGCGCGGCCAGCGTAATCCTGCGGCTGAACAGCGCCTTACTTGACGAGGAATTCGTACGGATGCTCGTAACGGAGGAGAGACGCATGGACAAAATGATGCCGGTCGACGCTCTGATCGTGCTGGCCACGCTGAGGCACGAGCGCAGGGCGACGCTTGACGAGCTGTCTCGCCGAATACAGAAGAGGGAGTCGGACGCGCGCAACACCGTAGAGTGGCTTGTGGAGCTTGGAGTGGTTGAGGGTGTCGGCAACGGCAGGGCAAGACGGTACATGCTCAGTTCAAAGATGTATGCGCTATCCGGCAACGAGGCGGGACATACGCGGCAGCACGGGATGACGACCCTTCAGGAGAAGGACATCATACTCCGCCATCTGGAAAGTTTCTCAAGGATATCCCGCGCCGATGTGGTCGAGTTGTGCCGGTGCGACAGCAACCATGCCTATTATCTTTTGAAGCTGCTGCTTCAAGATGAAAAAATCAAAAAGATCGGGAGAGGGAAATCTGCATACTACGCACAGCGATGATGTGTCTGTAAAAGTCAGCGCAAAAGTCAGCGCAAAAGTCAGCGCAAAAGTCAGCGTAAAACGCGTGACGCCTTGCAGCGTCTGGGAAATATTGGCGTTTGAGTCAGCGCAAAAGTCAGCGATGCCTCTAGAAAAGGGACAAGGTTCTGTGATAAGCTCTCTCCAGCAGCGAAGAAACACACCTAACGGGGCCTCGCGGCCCCGTTTTTTATTGGTGTACAGACCTTGTGGAGCCAATGCTTAGCCTAACCCATAATCAGTTGAGCGGTGAACCATATTCAGGTCATGTCGGCACAAAAATAAGAAGTCGATAATAAAAGCGAAAAGCAGGAAGTCCAAGAAAATAGTATCCAAACTTATCGTAGCGCGTAGCAATGCGACGAAACCTTTTGATCCT
>NZ_CALIAA010000219.1 GCF_938040765.1 uncultured Fretibacterium sp. | reverse complement strand
GCTGCAGGGTCTTCCTGAATTCATTGTCGTCCAGGGACGGTTCAGGAGGCTCCGGAGTCGATGTCCGTGGAAGATCTCATGTCGTCCTTGTCCATCGTCTCCATCAAATGAATGAAGTCTTTCATGGACTGAAACATATAGTCGTCGGTCCGCCATATCATGCGGATGTCCAGGCTGAGCTGCGGAGATATGGGGATGTATTTTATCTCCATCCATTCCTCTACGACATCCTTGAGAACGAAGCTGACCGCGGCCCCCTGCTGCACGAGACTCAGGATTGTAGAAAATTGCGATGTCTCCAGCAAAATATTAGGCTTTAGGTGCTCGTCCTTGAAACGATTGAACAAGATTTCCTTATGCAGGTAATCCTGTTCGAAGACCACCAGATCCTCGCTCTGAAGGTCTTCGATGGTGACGACAGGCTTTCGGCTCAGCGGGTGGCGCGGCGAAACACATACTCCCAATTCCAGCGTGAAAAGAGGAACCGCATGGTAGATCGAGTCGAAACAGCCTGACGTGCTGCAGGGCAGTATCGCGAGATCGAGTTCCCCTTCCGTGAGCAGCTCGAATACCTCTTTTCTGCCGCTACTCTCGACTCGAATCCGCACATCGGGCCTTTTACGTTTATAAGCCTCTATGACCTTGGGCAGGATGAACAGGCTCAACAACGAAGGAATTCCGATCTGCAAGATTTTACGCTCGTCACTCAGCTCGGTCATGACTCGGTTCAAACGTTCCGTTTCGCTGAGCAGAGTTCTGGACATCGTCAAAAGACGTTTCCCCGCTTCGGTCATGACCATGCCATGATGTCTTCTCTGGAACAGGATCACTCCGTACTCCTCCTCCAGTTCCCTGATCGCGCTGGAAATGGAGGGTTGCGAAATATGAAGCTCCTTCGAAGCTCTGGTAATAGTTCCAAACTGACAGACAGCCTGAAAGTATTTGAGCTGAGACAGATTCATTCCGTATATTTCCCTTCCTCGCCGAGTGCACGCAATCGATAGGTGCAGCAACAGACGATGCGCTCGTGCCTCTGTATGGGGCCGTCCGAGGGCTTCCTTCTGTCATTATGACGCTGGTCACCGCGACGTTGGGGTCATTGAAGTCCGTAGCAGGTCAGGATGCCCGTCTCGTCCCATCTCAAAAGGAGCTTCAGCGGGCTTCGGATCTGGACGCTCGTCCTCACCGGGCGCAGGTGCTCCTCTCCGTCCGCCAGCAGGTAGTAGGTGAAACGGTTCTTGTCCGCGCTGCGGAACTCCTCCCTCAGGGCCGTGAAATCGAGGGGGGCGGTTCGCATCTCCGTTCCGGCGCCGAGGATCGGCTCCCACGTCAGGCGGTCACGCTCCGAGAGGAGGGCGAGAAGAGCCGACGACGGGCTGCGGCCGTCGGCGAGCGGGGAGGCGGCCGCCGGTTCCCCGTCATCGTTGAAGCGAACGACCCCCGTCCTCAGGTAATCCTTCAGGCTGGGTCTGATCTTCTTAGCCATGATTCTGACACCTCTCGAGAAATTCGGCCGTGACGCGCTTGTAGTCGTGCGCTCCGTTGCTTGCCGGGTCGTAGGCGAAGACGGACATGCCCAGGCTGGACGCCTCTATGAGACTGACGTTTTGCCGGACGTAGGCCGAGAAGAACAGGTCGCCGAAGAAGCTGCGAACCTCGGAAGCCACCTCGCGGGAGATGAAGATGTTGGGGTTGTGGCGGGTCATGAGGATTCCCAGGAACGCGAGTTGGGGGTTGAGGCGTGCCTTGAAGAGCGGGATGGCCTCGTTGAGAAGGCGCAGGCCGGCCAGGCTGTAAAAGCCTCCATCCATGGGGACGACCAGCAGGTTCGAGGCCGTCAGCACGTTGCGGGTGAATACGCCGAGCTGAGGGGGGCTGTCCAGCAGGATGAAGTCGTAGCGTTTGGGGTCCACGAGGGCCAGGGCCTCGCGGAGGAGCGTGTCCTTTCCGATGGCGCCCTCGGGATGCAGTTCCGCCATGACCAGATCCAACGAGCTGGGGATGACGTCGACCCCCTCTTTGGAGGTCACGACGTCGTCCCAGCCGGCTTCTCTGGAGAGCAGGTCGAAGATCTGGAGCGCCCCGGGGGCGACCGAGATGCCGAAGCTGGCGCTCAGGTTGCTCTGCGGGTCCATGTCCAGAACGGCGACCCTCTTGCCCGAACGGGCCAGGCCTACGGCCACGTTCTGACACGCAGTCGTCTTGCCGACGCCGCCCTTAAGGTTGCAGAAACCTATGATCAGCAAGTGATTTCCCCTCCTCGAGAACGCCCGATTCCGGAAGAGGCGCGCGGTTATTTTCCCTGTCCGGACGGCGAAGCGTCGGGGCTGCCGGAAGCGGTGCCCTCGATATGCTTGAGAAACGCCTCGACCTCCGCGTTGGGGTGGGCGGCCAGGCTCTCCCGATACTTCGCCGCCGCCTCCTGGACGCGCCCCTGGTTGTAAAGAAGGTTGCCCTCCTTGATCAGTTTGTTGGCGGCCTGGATGGCCTCGTACTCGTTCAGGGAGGCCTCCAGCTTCCGTATCAGCTCGGACAGGATTTGGTCCTGGGAGATCGCATAGCTCTTGCGGTATTGAACCAGAGCTTCCCTGTAGCGTTTTTCGCCGTAGAGTTTGTTTCCCGCAATCAGGAAGCGTGCAGCGTCGGACTTCGTCCCTATGCCGAAGTTCTCGGGAGCGCGTATGTCCGCGCTCTTGGGAAGTCGAACGGTCCTCTCCAGCGCGTCGATCCGCTTCTGTGCCTCGGGGCTCGGCCACATGGCCATGCTCTCACGATATCGAAGCAGGGCCTCGGTCTCCTGCCTTTTCCTCTGCAGATCGCTCCCCTCCCGGAAGAGGGCTGCGGCCTGTCTCTTGCGCTGGACGACGATCTCCTCGAGCTCCTTCACATGCAGGGCCAGGGCCTCGTCGGGGTTGTTCTCGAGGCTGGCCTTGTAGCTCTCGATGGCCTCGACGAGCTTTCCGTTCCGCTCGAGGGAACTGCCCGTGCCGGCGAGCTTGTCCGCCTCGGCGATGAGCTCCAGTCGCCGGGAGATGCGGAGTATCCGCTCCTCGATCGCCTGGGATGGGACCAGCGCCTGAGACTGATTGTAGTAGTCCAGCGCCTCCTGGATCTGTCCCTCCTGATCGTAGGCCGCCGCCGTGTCCTTCAGCCACTCCGCCTGCTGATTCTTGACCCGGAGGGCGTCGATCGCTTCCTCGAGCTCCTTGATGCTCGTCTCGCTCTCGGGCATGGGCCATACGACGCGGGCCCGCCGATAGATTTTCAGTGCCTCGACGAGAAGATCCTTTTCCCTCTGTTCGGCGCCCTTCTTCTGGAGATCCAGGGCCCGAAGAATCCGGTCGTAATTGGCGCCCATGACCTTGACTCCCTCCGCGATGTCGGGGTCCTCCGGGACCTGGGCCGCGGCGCGCTTTGCCAGCTCCACAGCGTCGGAATGACGCTCCTGGGCCCACTGTGCCTGGGCCTCCTGCCAGTCCGTCCAGCCCGCCTTCTGGCGTGCCGAATCCTCGATGCGGGAGGACGGAACGGTGACGGATACGACGCGGGAGGCGCGGCCCAGAGGGATCCCCGCCGCGTTGACGATCTGGACGGAGAGCTCCGAATCTCCGATCTCGCTGCGGGTTATCGTGGTCTGGGAGGCGTCGCTGCTCAGGATCGACGTCGAAGCGTCGGAGGTCCAGTCGTAGCGCAGCTCTCCGTTGTAGGATGGGGTGAGTCTGGCCTCGAAACGGATGGGACGGTTGCTGGCCAGCTCCGTTGTGGGACGCTCCTCCTTGACCTTGATGTCCCAGAGCATGAGGGGTTCATCCTCCAGCTTCTCGATCCCGACCTCGAAGTAGCGCGGGGTGAGTCCGAGCTTCGCTGTGGTCAGGACCTGACCGTCAGGATTCTTGGCGACGGCCTCGATATCGATGGCGGAGGTGTTGATCGGGGTGAACGCGAACTCGGCCCCCCCGTTTTTCAGCAGGACGGACTTGACGTCGCCGCTGACGGACCATTCGAACAGGGGCTTCTGTGAGAGGAGCGAGCCCTGCAGGGACAGAACGATCTCCTGGCCGACATAAGCGTCCTCCCCCTGGACGATCTGAAGGTCGGCGGCGTGGGCGGCAGAGGAAAATACACACGCGACGAAGACCAATGTCCAGAGGCCATGCAGAAAATAGAACACTGTTTTTTGAGGTCTCACAAAAATTCCTCCTTAGCAATATGGGTCTCGATGAACCCGTCTTCGGAGTCGTTCCTTGCCCGGTTTTTCGTTCCCCGACTCGGGCCGGCTCCGCTCGGAATGTCACCGTTTTCCGGGGGATCCGGATCTTCATCCCCCATGCCTCCGAATTCGACTCGAGGGTCCATTTGATTTTACGCTATTTCCAGGGGAAAATCCAACCGTCGCTCTGACGAGGTATTGCCCGTCCGACGGAAGGGCTGTGGTAAAGTATGCGAAGTCCCGGCGGCCGAGGGATGCATGGAGCGTGAATTCTCTTATATCGAAGATTTACTTGGAGGCGAGGGCCTTCGTCGGAACGACCGTTTTTTCGGGGAGGAGTGGGAGAATGCTGCCCTTTGACTACTTGCGCCCTCGGTTCACCCCGAGGGGGGAGCGTATTTATGATTTGATGCTGCGTCTCGTGGCCATCCCCAGCATCACGGGGTCCGACGGGGGAGAGAACCGGTGCGCCCAGTTCCTGTACGACCGGCTCTCCCGCATTCCCTATTTCGGGGAGAACCCGGGTGGACTGCGCCTTGTGCGGCTGGAGGAGGACCCTCTGGACAGGAGGGCGGTCCTGGCCCTTCTCAAGGCGGCTCGTCCGACCCGGAAAACGGTGATCCTGACCGGGCATTTCGATGTCGTCGATACCGACGTCTGCGGTCCGCTGCGCCCATGGGCGTTCGACCCCGAAGCCTACACGAGCCGCATCGGCGGGCTCGAGCTGCCCGACGACGCAAGGCGAGACCTCGAATCGGGAAATTACCTGTTCGGCCGGGGCGTGTCCGACATGAAGACGGGGATTGCCGTCAACCTGTGCCTTCTGGAGGACTGGGCGGCCGACCGGGAGAAGCTGGACTTCAACGTCCTGCTCTGGCTGGTCCCGGACGAGGAGGGCGACTCCGCCGGGATGCGGCTGTCCCTTCCGGCCCTCCTGGACCTTCGGGAGCGGGAAAAGCTCGAGTTTGTTGTCTGCGTCGACACGGAACCCGTTCTGAGCAACGATGGGCCCGGGATATATTTCGGCACGATCGGCAAGGCCATGCCCTTCTTCCTGTGCGTCGGAAGGGAGGCTCACGTCGGAAACTATGGGGAGGGGATGAACTCGACCCTGATAGCCTCCTGCCTGAACCTCTCGATCGAGGGGCGCGGGGCCGAGAGCGTCGGGGGAGAGACCTTCTCGCCCGATTGCTGCCTGAGGCTGCGCGACCTTCGGGAGCGCTATGCCGTGACGCTTCCCGAACGCACGGCTGTCTACTACAACTGCCTGACCGTGAAGCGGACCCCGGCCTCGATCCTGGAGGACATGAAGGCCAGGGCCGGCCGGGCGCTTCGATCCGCCTTCGAGCATTTGGGATGCGGGGACCGGCCTGTCCGGGTGCTGGATGTCGATGAGCTTCTGGGAAGGGCCGCCGCCGCGGCGGGGATGTCCCGGGAGCGTCTGACGGACGAGCTCCTTCCCCGCATCTCCGCAACGGACCAGCGGGACCGCAACGTCGAGTTCCTCTCGCTCCTGATGGATCGGGTCGGGGAAAAGGGACCTCTGGTCGTCGTGGGTTTCCTGCCGCCCTACTATCCCGCCCGGGTCAACGAGGGGCGGACACCTCGGGAGCGGGCCATCCGAAGCGCCGCCGGGGCGGTGCGGAGGAGCCTCGCGAACCGGGGGCTGGGCCTCACGGAGGTCGAGATCTTTCAGGGGATCTCGGACCTGAGTTACACGGGCTTCCGCGGCGGGGGGGACGACATCGCGCCCCTGGCGGCCAACATGCCCCTGTGGGGCCGCGGCTACTCCATCCCCCTCGAGGCCCTGAGGTCCGTCGACATCCCCTCCGTTCTCCTCGGTCCCATCGGGGCCGATGCCCATAAGCTCACCGAACGGGTGGAGCTGCGTTATTCCATGGACATACTCCCTGAGGTGCTCGGGGAATTTCTGTCCCTTGCCGCGCTGTCGGACGGGCCCGGGCAAGGGCGCTTTCCTGAGAAATAGAGGCCGATGCCTTTCGTTCCAGACTTTTTTGAGTTAAAATGAGAAGGAGTGGGGAATTGGAGTCTTCGGACCGGTCAGCCTCGAAAGGGTTTCTTTCGTTTCGCGGCAATACCCTGCGTGTACTTTTTCACAATCGGAAAGAAACGCGTTGCCGTGGTTTCCCGCTTGCAACCTCTGCAAGGCGTAGGGTAAATCCTCACTTTTATCGTGCTTATCTGCGCTGAAAAGCAGCGAAGGCAGGGACTTCTGCCATTTTTGCGGAGGTGAACCGAGATGCGGCTTCTGACCCGATCCGATTTCGACGGATTGATGTGTGCGGTACTTCTCAAGGACCTGAATCTTTTTGACGAAAAACTGTTCGTTCATCCCAAGGACATGCAGGATGGGCTCATCGAAGTCACGGCCGACGACATCCTGGTGAACATCCCCTATGCCCCGGGCTGCGGCATGTGGTTCGACCATCATACCAGCGAGGATGCGCGGGGAGTGATGCATCAGTACAAGTATGTCGGCGCCTCCTGGCCCGCTCCCAGCTGTGCGCGGGTCATCTACGAATACTACGGCGGCGCCAAGGGACGCCTCGCCCGTTTCGACGGCATGGTGGCGGATGCCGACAAGTGCGACTCCGCCCACTTTTCCAGGGAGGAGGTCCTGGACCCGCAGGGGATGGTCCTCCTTTCCTTCATCATGGACCCCAGAACCGGCTTCGGGCGCTACCGCGACTTCCGCATCTCCAATTATCAGCTGATGGACTGCCTGATCGATCACCTCCTGGTCATGCCTGTAGACGAGATCATGCAGCTCGAGGACCTTCAGGAGCGGGTACGCCTCTACGAGGCCCACCGCGAGCCCTTCGAGAGGATGATGAAGGACCATTCCCGCACCGAGGGGGCCGCCGTCGTCACGGATCTTCGCGGGATAGACGAGACCTTCGTGGGGAACCGGCATATCATCTACGCGCTCTACCCGGATCAGAACGTCTCGGTGCGCGTTTTCGACGGCAGGGAGGGGAAGAACTGCGTCTTCTCCGTCGGATACAGCATTCTGAATCGGACGGCCACCGTGGACGTGGGCAAGCTGATGCTGAAGTACGGCGGCGGCGGGCATCGCCGGGTGGGGACGTGTCAGGTTCCCTTCGAGGATGCGGACAGGGTCCTGAGCGAGATCCTCGAGGAGATCAACTCCCAGAACTGGCAGATGCTGAATATAGCCGGCCTCGAGGAGTTCTGATCCGCCCTCGGGCATTCCCAATAAATACAATACGGCGGCTTTCCTCTTCCCGAGGAGGCCGCCGTATTGTATGCAACGATTGCGGCTGTGGATCAGCACGCGGGGTTCTTCACGAATACGCTCCCCTTGGCCTTGCAGATCGGGCAGACATCCGGGGCCGATCCCTCGTGGACGAAGCCGCAGATGGGGCAGAGGTACCAGTCGGCGTCCTTGCCCTTGAGAGCGGCAAGTCCCTCCAGGGCCTTCTTGTAAAGCCCGCCGTGAACCTTCTCCGCCTCGTTGGCGAGGTGGAAGCTCCGCTTTGCGGCCGCGTGCCCCTCGGCCTCGGCGTCCTCGATGAACCCGGGATACATGGTGGAGAACTCGTAGGTCTCCCCGTCCAGGGCTGCCTTCAGGTTGCTGGCCGTATCGCCGACCCCGTCCATAGTCCGGAAGTGAGCGGTCGCGTGCACCGTCTCCGCGGAGGCGATGGCACGGAACATCTTCGCGACGCCGGGATACCCCTCTTTGTTCGCCTGATCCGCGAAGGCCAGGTACTTCCTGTTGGCCATCGACTCGCCGGCGAAAGCCTCCTGCAGGTCTTTCATGGTCCTCTCGTGCATGATGAAACCCCCTTTGAAAGATAAAAACAGGCCCTCCTCCGCCCGCTCCTGTTCGGACGGGAGGGGAGCCCCTTAACGATACTCCATCTCTGCGGAAAAGTCACCAGCCGCAGGAGGGAAACTTGGGAGAAAAAGGCCTGGGGGAATGCGCTTCCGAGCTATCCGAGCAGTTCGGAGTAGATCCTCTCGTGCTCCTTCAGAAGGTTGCCGAGGTCCCATCGGGAGTCGGGGAGGGGATGGAACTCGGAGGGTGCGGCGGCCGCGACGAGCATGGCCGCCGCCAGGGCCGCGGAGTTGCCGACGGGGTAGAGCGCACCGCGGGAGGGGTCGGTGACGAGATCGCGTATGCCGCGCACGTCCGCACCCAGGACCGGGATGCCCAGGGCGATGGACTCCATGAGGCTTCGATTCAGCCCCTCCCGTTCCGAGGGGAGGATGGTCGCCCGTGAGGTCAGCATCAGCAGGGGAATGTCGGAACGCTGCCCCAGGAAGTGGACCTGCCGGGAGATCCCGAGCCTCTCGGCAAGGGCCTTCATCTCGTCCTCGAGCGGCCCCCTGCCGGCGAGGGCGAGATGAAAGTCCCTCCGTCCGGTCTTGGCCAGAGCGGTCAGGGCGTCCCGGTGCCGCTTGCCCGGGTTGAACTCCGCCACCATGAGGAAGAGCTCGTCCTCCCGGCCGAGCCCGAGCTCCTCGTAAAGCCCGCATACCCCGGCCATCGAGACGGATTTTCGGGACCATCTTGCCAGGTCCAGTCCGATGCCCGGAAGGCAGGTCAGCCTCTCCGGAGGGACGAGGGCGTGTTCCAAGGCGGCCCGGCGGTCCTCCTCGTTGATGACGATCAGATGGTCCGTCCGACGCGCCGCTCGGCGCTCCAGCTCCAGGTAGAGGCGGTTTTTCAGGGGCGAGCCGCCGCTGTGAAAGTGGAACCCGTGCGCCGTGTAGACGATCTTCGGACGCCGTTCCGCGGGCAGCCGGCCCAGCGCCGTTCGCGTCACGAAGGAGGCCACCGGTGTGTGGACGTGCACGATGTCGTACCCCTCGCGGAGGACGAGGCTGCGGATCGCGCCGTTCATCCGGCGCACGCCGCGGAGCGCCCAGGGCTTTCGGGAAAAGGGGACCTCGTGACAGGCGTCGAAGGTCTCCCGGCACTCCGCGCAGGATTCCGAGTCCCGCGACAGGGCGTCCACGCGCCAGCCCAGATCCCTGAAGTGGCGGGCGTAGGGCAGCAGAAAGGCCCTGAGCGTTGCGGCTACGGTGGTGACGATCAAGAGTTTCGGCATACGAACGACCTTCTTTCCGGGAATGGAGCCTTCCGGCTCCAGAGTTCCCCGTTTTCGGCATAGCCCATGCGTTCCCAGAAATCGCGGACGGGCTCGTTTTTTGCGGTGGGGACGTATCGGCCGTTCAGGGCCGTGACCCCCTCGGACCCGAGAAGCTCCTCGATCCAGGTAAGTACGGCGCCCTCCACGCCGCGCCCCATGGCCCTGCAGCTCATCAAAAAGGTATCGAAAAGCGCGCTTTTCGTGTCTCCTGTCCCGGATATCTCCGCAATCGCCAGGGCGATCCGCCCGTAGTCTCCATAACGGTCTCTCAGGGAGGCGATCCAGACGCGGCGGGCCTTGTCCCGGAGCATGACGAGGAGGTCCGCCTCCGTGTATCGGCGCGTCGTCAGGTTGAACTGGTTGGTCTTGGCACAGAGCTGTGCGGCCCGGGGCACCTCGTCCTCCCGCAGGGAGTGAAGGTCGAGTTTCATCTCCAGCGAGGCGAGGTAATCGTCCAGGGAACCGCAGGACGCCCTGGCGCTCGTTCGGAGGGCCTCGGCGCGATACATTCCGGCCTTGGCGGCATCCTCGGCGTCCAAGCGCGGCGCGGTGAAACAACGGTCCGCGACCTCGCGCATAAACGCAGGGAGCTCCGCCGTGTCGGACGGGAACTCCGGGACCTCGACCTCCGGGCAGCCGGCCCGAACGGCCGCCCGCTCTACGGGATTGTCGTCGATGAAGACCAGGGAATCCATGCCGATGTTGAGCTCACGGGCGATATCCGCGATATTCTGCGGCTTGGGCAGCCAGTTGGCCTTCACGCAGACGAAGTCCTCCTCGTGGAGGACGGCGTTGGGGTGCTCCCGGAAAGGCCGCAGGGCGTCCTCGGGGTTGTTCTTCGAGGCGATGGCCAGGAGCACCCCCTGTCGGGCGAGCCGTTTTGCGGCGACCTGGACGTCCCTGTAGATGGCGCCGACGCCATGGTCCGAGAGGATGATTCCGTCCAGGCCGTCCTCGCCGACGACCCCACCCCAGAGGGTTCCGTCCAGGTCCAGGACCAGGCATTTCCTGCGTGTCCCCTGCAGGATGCGCCCCATGCGCGCAACCTCGGCGGCGAGGCGCGTCTCCCCCCGTGCGGAGAAGGGCAGGGCGCCAAGGTACCACGTCTTCGCATTGTAGAAATTCTCCCGCCCCGTCTCGGCGGCGAGCTCCTCGATATCGAGCACGGGAACACGCAGGGATTCCAGAATATCCCGCCAGCGCTGAGCGGCGCGGCGTTCGAGGTTCGGACCCGCCGGAGGCTGAGCGGGGGCCCGCGGAAGGTCCAGGGTGGAGACGATCAGCGTCCGGTCGGGATGCTGCCGCTTCGCCTCCTCGATGGCGGTGGACAGGCCGTCTAGGACGGACTCGAAATCCTCGCCGACTCCGGCGGGGAAAAGGGCCGGACCGTGCAGAACGAGACAAAGAGTTCCGGCCTCCCAAGCGGGGGATCCGGGATTCAGGAGCTCCGCCCTCCAGGTGTCGAAGCCGGGGGCGGTTCCCGCATCGAGTCCATGCAACGTCCTGAGCCGGAGGGCCAGGCTCTCGGCCGTGACGTTCGAAAGAAGGATGAGGGAGGGGGAATGAGATGCCTTTGGGGTCGCCTTTGGAAACATCACGTGCGCCTCAGAACTTTCGCGCGGGGTTTCCCAGCACCGTGCAGGCATCCGGGACGTCGGTCAGGACGATGGTGCCCATGCCGACCATGACCCCGGAGCCGACCGATCGTCCCTGGAGGATCGAAGCCCCGGCCCCAATGGTGGACTCCGCCCCTATCGTGACGTTCCCCGAGATGTTGACGTTGGGCATCACGGAACAGAAGTCGCCCAGCACGGAATCGTGTCCGACATGGGAGCCGGTGTTGATGAAGACGCACCGGCCCAGACTGATGTCTACGGACAGGGAGCAGAAGTGCGAGACGACCCCCCCCTCCTCCATCGCGATGCGGGAGGAGAGCTTCGAGTCCGTGTCGATGACGTTCGGAAAACGCACGTGGGGGCAGCGCTTCAGAGCCTCGTATATCGCACGCTTGTCCGAGGGCCGGGCGATGGAAAGGACGACGTCGAGAGGGCCGTCGAATTCCTCGGCGAAGCTCCGCCCTCCGAGGATGGGAAGTCCTCCCGAGAACGTTCCGGCCTCGGCTCCGTCGTCGAGGAAGCCCAGGAGATTCCAGAACCGGTGGCGCTCGTTGATGCGCCTAACGATCTCGGCGACCTCACGCCCCAGTCCGCCCGCCCCGTAGATCACGAGATCATGCATGGTCCTGCCTCGAGAATCGGGCGATGTCCGCCACGGTGCGTATCTCCGCGATCCTTTCGAGCGGGACGGGCATCCCCGCCTCGTCCAGCGCCATGACGATCTGGAGGGTCTTCAGGGAGTCCCAGCCCTCGGTGTTCTCCATGGACGACTCGGCAGTAACGGGGAGCCCCAGGACCTCGGAGACGATCTTGACGACGGCATTCATTTTGGAGACAAGGTCTGTCTTGGCAACAGCATCCATCGGGATCCTCCTTATTTCAAATCCAAATCATTCGTATGCTTCGTGTAAACAGATGACCGCCTCCTCAAGACCGGCAGGTCTTGAATGACGTGTCCATCGCCTGCATCGACACGCGGTACCGTTACCGCGTTGTCGATGCAGGTAAAGAATGAAGGCTCACCTTGGCTGCTCCGCAAACCTTCGGTTCGACGTGCTTCTCCGTACGCCTGGTGAAA
>NZ_CALIAA010000218.1 GCF_938040765.1 uncultured Fretibacterium sp. | reverse complement strand
TCAGGAGCTGGCAGCCCTTCTTTTTGAAAGCCCTGTCGCAAGTAATGTTTATGTTTTAATCCTCTTTTTAGAAAATTGACGACAACTTCTTGTTTCCCCTCTTGACACGGTGCGGCAACCTTGATAGGATAAAAACACATCGTTTTTGTGCTTCATGGATATAGACTTGGAACTCGGAAGGGCAAACGGGAGCGCCGCGGCGACGCGCAGACCTGAACAACCACGAATTCCTGAAATCGACAGCGCGAAGCGGCCCGGAGGAAGGGACGTATCGCGCTCTCTTTTTTCTAAATCTCTACAGGATGGTGAACGGCTGAAAAATTCAGAAGAAGTGGGAGGCGAAAGTCCTTGCGACGGAAGTTATCTGCAGCGAGCGCGTGTTTTTTTGTGGCGTCCTTCCTTTGGCTCTTGGGCTTGGCAGCGCCGGCCCTTGGCGCTATGGGGAGGGATGACTTCTTTGCCTTGGTCGAGAGCGGCGACATTGCGGAGATCGAGGTCGCGATTCGGAATGGACAGGATATCGAGCAGGAGAATTCTTACGGGGAGACGCCGCTTTGTTTGGCTGTCAAAAGAGGGGACCCCGAGATTGTCCGGCTGCTGCTCGATGCCTCAGCCAACCCCGGGCACAGGGCTGGAGACATGACCGCTTTGCACTATGCCATGATTGGCCCGGCGAAGGGCCGTCCTCTGGGGAAGATGGTAGAGATCGTCAATCTTCTTCTGTTGAACGATATGAGCCTGGTCAATGCCCGGAATCGTGATGGAACGACGCCGCTGCACATTGCAGGGTTGTTGTACAGCGACAGGGAAATCCGCAGGAAAATCCAGGGGGACTTGAAGGATATGTCGCGGCTGTTCGGCGCTCTGATTCATGCAGGGGCGGATTTGAATACCCGAGACAAGAATAAGGAAGGAAATACGGCGCTGCATGAGGCGACGTTAGGGGAAGATGAGGAAGTGGCGCTCCTGTTGATTCAGTCCGGAGCTGACGTCAATGTTGCCAACAACGAGGGAGCGACGCCTCTTTGCTTCGCCTCTCTCATGGGATTGCCGAGGGTCGTGACCGCTCTGCTGGAACGTGGGGCGAATCCCAATGTCCGCATGGAGGGCGTAACGCCTCTGCACGTGGCGACGGGAATTACTTTTATGAACCGCAAGCCCTCGGGAGAATGGGAGAGTTTCGGCGAGATGCTGACACGTACCGGAAGGGACGGAAACGACTTCCTGAAGGTGACGAAAGCCCTGGTCGAGGCAGGGGCGGAGGTCAATGCCTTGAGCAGTAAGGGGGAGAAGAGCACGCCGTTGGACATGGCCGAGGCTATCGGCAACAGGGCTGTTTCGGAATATCTAAAAGGCGTTGGGGGCAAGAACAAGAAACCCTGGTATTGGCCTTTCTAAAGATGGGCAGCAATCGAATTCCCTTCAGATGGGGTAACCTATGGCGTATTTTCTGGACATCCCTGGATGAGCTGTCCTTTGAAGAAATGTTTGTAAGAGATTTTATTACGTTGTTCTCTTCTTCATAT
>NZ_CALIAA010000217.1 GCF_938040765.1 uncultured Fretibacterium sp. | reverse complement strand
CTGAACGACCCGTTTTTGGTTCAGTTCTTCCACTATCTTTACAAGGCCGTCCGGCATGGGGACATCGGGTATTCCTACGTGACGAAAAACCCCGTCGCACAGGAGGTGCTGGCTGCGTTTCCCGCCACGGTGAAGCTGGCAACCATCGCGGTCATCCTGTCCGTCTGTCTGGGCGTACCCTTCGGGATCATATCCGCGGTGAAACAGTATTCCTTCTTCGATTCCTTCGTGATGTTCTTTGCCATGGTCGGGGTTTCCATGCCCATCTTCTGGCTGGGGCTCCTGATGATCCTGTTCTTCTCGGTACAGTTGGGGTGGCTTCCCTCCTCGGGGTTCGACACCTTTTCGTCCATGATCCTTCCGTCCCTGGCCCTCGCCCTGCAGTCGATGGCGCTGATCACCCGTATGACCCGGTCGAGCATGCTCGAGATCATCCGGCAGGACTACATCCGAACGGCGCGCTCCAAGGGGCAGCGGGAGAAGCTGGTGATCCTGCGCCACGCGCTGGCCAACGCCCTGATTCCGGTCGTGACGGTCATCGGGCTGCAGTTCGGCAACCTGTTGGGCGGGGCTCTGCTGACCGAATCCATATTTTCGATACCCGGCATCGGCCGGCTCATGGTCGACGCCATAAAGATGAGAGATTATCCCGTAGTCCAGGGCGGGGTTTTGTTCATAGCCATAGCCTTCAGTGTGGTCAACCTCCTTGTCGACTTGACGTATGCCTGGGTCGATCCGAGGATCAAGGCCCAGTACAGGAGTTAAGGAGGTAAGTTCCGATGCCGGAAGAAAACTCGGTGAATAAGGAGAACAAAAGCAAGCGTACCGTGATGAGAAGCCTTTGCAAGAGCCCTTTGGCGATGTTGGGGCTCTTCATCGTGCTGCTGCTGATCGTCTGTGCCATTTTTGCCGACTCCATCGCGCCCTATTCCTATTCCAAGCAGAACCTGCTTCATGCCTTCGAGTTTCCGTCGTCCAAACACCTGTTCGGTACGGACGAGTTCGGGCGAGACATCTTCAGCAGGATGGTCTACGGTTCCAGGATATCCCTCGTGGTCGGCTTTATTGCCGTGGGCATCGCCATCCTGTTCGGCGGTCTCCTCGGGGCGGTCGCCGGTTATTACGGAGGGGTTCTGGACAACCTGATCATGCGGGCCATGGATATCCTGCTCTCGATTCCAAGTACGGTGCTGGCTATATCCATAGCGGCCGCGCTGGGGCCGGGCCTCCTGAATCTGATGGTTGCCGTGGGCATTTCCTCCACGCCGGCTTACGCCCGGGTGATGCGGGGATCCGTCCTCTCGGTCAAGGGGCAGGAATTCGTGGAGGCGGCCAAGGCCGTGGGGTCGAGCGACCGAAGGATCATCCTGCGGCACATCATCCCGAACTGCATGGCCCCCCTCATCGTCCAGTCGACGCTGGGCGTGGCCTCCGCCATCCTTTCCACCGCGGGGCTTTCCTTCATCGGGCTCGGGATTCAGCCCCCGACCCCGGAGTGGGGAGCGATGCTGTCCGGGGCACGAGCCTATATCCGGGACTACGCCTACATGACGTTTTTTCCGGGGTTTGCCATTATGATCACGATTCTTGCCCTGAACTTTCTTGGGGACGGCCTCAGGGACGCACTCGATCCCAAACTGAAGAGATAGGGGACGAAGGTTATGGGCGAGGGGAAAAAACTTCTGCAGATTCAGGATCTGTCCGTCGAGTACGTGACGGACGACGGGACGGTCCACGCGGTTAGCCGGCTGGACCTGGAGGTTGACCGGGGCGAGAGCCTCGGCCTGGTTGGGGAGACCGGTGCGGGCAAGACGACCACGGCGCTGAGTATTCTGCGTCTGCTCCCGGCGCCTCAGGGCAGGGTTTCCGGAGGGCGCATCCTCTTCGAGGGGGCGAATCTCCTGGAGAAGGACGAGGCGGAGATGCGTTCGATCCGGGGTGAGAAGATCTCGATGATCTTCCAGGACCCCATGACCTCCCTCAATCCGGTCATCCCGGTCGACAGACAGATATCCGAGATGATCTCCCTGCACCAGAAAGTCAGCGAGTCCAAGGCCCTCGAGATGGCGGGGGACATGCTGGAGGTCGTGGGGATCATGAGGGAGCGGGGGAACGAGTACCCGCACCAGTTCTCCGGCGGCATGAAGCAGCGCGTAGTCATCGCCATCGCTCTGGCCTGCAACCCGATGCTGCTGATCGCGGACGAGCCGACGACGGCGTTGGACGTGACGATCCAGGCGCAGGTGCTCAAGCTCATGCGCAATCTGAAGGCGAAATACGACACGTCCATGATCATGATAACCCACGATCTTGGCATCGTCGCGGAGATGTGCGACAAGGTGGCCATCATGTACGCGGGGCGGGTGGTCGAGTACGCGTCCACGCAGCAGTTGTTCGAGGACCCCAGGCATCCCTACACGGAGGGACTCTTCAACTCGCTGCCCGATATCGAGGAGGAGCAGGAGCGCCTGAAAGTCATTCAGGGCCTGATGCCCGATCCGACGAACCTGCCCTCGGGCTGCTGTTTCCACCCCCGGTGCCCTTACGCCGTCGAGAGCTGCTCCGTGTTGGAGCCGGCGATGTTCGAGGCGGCCCCCGGACATTTCTCGGCTTGCCCCGTGCGAGGAGGAAATGGCAGATGAGCGGGTTCGACAAGTACATCGAGGTTCGGAACCTCAAGAAGTATTTCGGTACGAGGCGGGGGCTCCTGCACGCGGTCGACGACGTGTCCTTCGACATCGGCCGGGGAGAGACCCTGGGGTTGGTCGGGGAATCGGGATGCGGGAAGTCCACGCTGGGGCGTACGCTCATCCGTCTTCTGGACGCCACGGCCGGGCAGGTGCTGTTCGACGGCGTCGACCTGCTGAAGCTGGGCAGCAGGGAGATGAAGGAGATGCGCAAGAAGGTCCAGATCGTCTTTCAGGACCCCTATTCCTGCCTGAACCCCAGGCTCTCCGTCTCCAAGCTCATCGCCGAGCCCCTGATCGTGAACAACGTCTATTCCAGCTCGACGGAGATGCATCGGCGCGTCGAGGAGCTCATGGATATCGTGGGGCTGGCACGGCGTCTCACCAACAGCTATCCTCACGAGCTCGACGGAGGACGGCGGCAGAGGATCGGGATCGCCCGCTCCCTGGCGCTTTCCCCTGAGTTCATCGTCCTGGACGAGCCCGTATCAGCCCTGGATGTCTGCATCCAGGCGCAGGTGCTCAACCTCCTGAGCGACCTCAAGAAGGAGTTTGGCTACACCTATGTGTTCATCTCGCACAACTTGAGCGTCGTGAAGCACGTCTCGGACCGAATCGCCGTGATGTACCTCGGCCAGATCGTCGAGCTGAGCGACTTCAGGAGCATCTTCAAGAATGCGATGCACCCCTATACCATGGCGCTGCTCTCGGCGATACCGGTTCCGAGATACGGCCATCGGCGGAAGGAGATCATCCTCGAGGGCGACGTCCCGAGCCCCATCAATCCGCCCGAGGGCTGCCGCTTCGCCGGGCGCTGCATCCATGTGAAGGAACTTTGTACGCGTGAGACTCCAAAACTCGGGGAGGTGGAGCCGGGGCATTTCGTCAGCTGTCATTTTGCGGGGCAACTTGCGTGAGGGGCGGGAAGTTTCGTCGAGAGAAGAAGGGAGACAACCTACAATGAGAACACGTTCGATGAGAAAAGTTTTGTTCGTGATCGTCTGCGTCGGCCTGCTGTTCGGCAGCCTGGGAAGCGCCTCCTTCGGGGCGGACAGGAAGGACACCCTGATCGTGGCCACCAGAGCGGACACCAACGCGCTCGATCCCATCATTACGGGGTCCGCGACGGGGGCGAACCTCTTCCTGCAGATCTACGACTATCTGTTCTACCAGAACCCGGATGGATCGATATCCCCCCGTCTCGTGGAGCGCTGGGAGCAGCCGGATGACAAGACCTACATCTTCCATCTGAAGCATGGGGTGAAGTTCCACAACGGCGAGCCGTTCACGGCCGAGGACGCGATGTTCACCATAAACCGCGGGCGCACCTCCGTCACGGCCACCGGCTCCAACATCCTTCT
>NZ_CALIAA010000216.1 GCF_938040765.1 uncultured Fretibacterium sp. | reverse complement strand
TTATTATAGAATGGTTGCAGGAAACTATCCAGAGCACGACAGTGTGAAAGAGACGACGAGGAGCGGGCCTGCTTATGATCGAGGACATCAGGAAGAAAATGCGTGAGATCCCCGGCATGGACATTCTGCTGGCGCAGGATTGGGCGTTGCCGTGGATCGGGGAGCTGGGGCGGGAGACGGTCAAGCGCGTCCTGAACGGGGAACTGACCCGCATCCGGAGGCGAATGCTCGCCGGCGAGGACGCGGACATCTCCGCGGACGCCCTGAAAAAAAATTTCGAGGCCCTGCTCTCGAGGGAGGGGCTGCCGCGGCTGCGCCGGGTGATCAACGCGACGGGGGTGGTCATCCACACCAACCTCGGGCGCTCGCTCCTTGCGGAGGAGGCGGTGGCGGCCGTCGTCCGCACGGCGGGGAGCTACAGCAACCTGGAGTACGACCTGACCAGGGGGGCGAGGGGCCAGCGCAACGCCCACGTCGAGGAGCTTCTCTGCGCCCTGACGGGGGCCGAGGCGTGCCTGGTCGTGAACAACAACGCCGGTGCGGTCCTGCTCTGCCTCGCAGCCCTGTCCCGGGGGACCGAGGTGGTGGTCTCGCGCGGGGAGCTCGTGGAGATCGGGGGGACGTTCCGCATCCCCGACATCATGGAGCTCTCCGGGGCGGAGCTGGTCGAGGCGGGGACGACGAACCGGACGCACCTCAAGGACTACGCCGCGGCGATCTCCGAACGGACCTCGATGCTCCTCAAGGTGCACCCCTCGAACTTCAGGATGGACGGCTTCACGGCGGCCCCCGAGCGCTCCGAGCTCGCGGCGCTCGCGCACGAGCGCGGGCTGCTCTTCATGGAGGATGCCGGAAGCGGCCTCCTGGTCGACGGCCGCGCCCTGGGGCTGAGCGGGGAGTGCGATGTCCGCGCCTGCATCGAGGCGGGTGCGGACATCGTCACCTTCTCCGGCGACAAAATGCTGGGCGGGCCGCAGATCGGCGTCATCGCAGGGCGGCGGGGCGCGGTGAACCGCCTGAGGGAGCACCCCATCCTCCGAACCCTGCGCGTGGACAAGATGACCCTGGCGGCCTTCGAGGCGACGATGCGCCTCTACGCGAAGGGGGACCTGGACCGAATCCCGACCCTGGCGATGCTTCGCCGAACTCCGGACGCGATGCACGCCCAGGCGCGCCGCCTGGCGGCGAAGCTGAGGCGTGTCACGCCGGCGCGCGTGGAGGTCGTGGCGGTGGAGGACGCGGTGGGCGGCGGCTCCTACCCCGCGCTTCCCCTTTCGGGATGGGGGGTCGCCGTCGGCGCGCATCCCGCCGGAGGAGCGGGACGCCTTCAGGCGCTCCTGAGGGGCCAGGAGATTCCTGTTGTGTGCGGCGCGCGGGAGGACGCCCTGGTCCTGCACGTCCGCACGATCACCCCCCGGGACGAGGCGCTCGTCGTGGAGGCCTTCGCCCGCATCGGCACCGAGGGGGGGGAGGACGCATGAGCGCGGACCGCGAGATATCCCTGGTGCTGGGCACCGCCGGGCACATCGACCACGGCAAGACGACCCTGATCGCCGCGCTGACGGGCGTGGACTGCGACCGGCTCATGGAGGAGAAGAAGAGGGGGATCACCATCGAGCTGGGCTTCGCCCCCCTCCGCCTGGAGGACGGCCGCGTCGTCAGCGTCATCGACGTCCCCGGACACGAGCGCTTCATCCGCCAGATGGTGGCGGGGGCCTCCGGGATCGACGCCGTGCTCTTGATCGTCTCCGCCGACGAGAGCATCATGCCGCAGACCCGCGAGCATCTGGCCATACTGGAGCTCCTGGGGGTGCGGGACGGGCTCGTCGCGATCACGAAGACGGACAGGGTCGAGCCCGGGATGGCCGACCTGGTCCGGGAGGACGTCCAGGAGTTCGTCCGGGGAAGCTTTCTGGAGGGGAAGCCCGTCGTCCCCGTCTCCGCGGTCACCGGAGAGAACCTCGAGACCCTGAAGCGCGAGCTCGCCGCCCTGGTGGACCGGGTGCGGCCCAGAGCCCGCAAGGGAGCCCTCTTTCTGCCCATCGACCGGGCCTTCCCCATCTCGGGGTTCGGCACCGTCGTGACGGGGACCGCCTATCGCGGGACCGCCCGTACGGGGGACGAGGTCGAGATCTTCCCCTCGGGGCGCGAGGGCCGCATCCGCAGCCTCCAGGTCCACGGGCGCTCCGTGGACGAGGCCTTCGCGGGCCAGAGGGTGGCCGCCAACCTCTCTGGGATCGCGGTGGACGAGCTCGCCCGCGGGGACGTGGTCTGCCGGAAGGGCGTGTACTCCCCGACGCGCTGCTTCGACGCACTGCTCCGCATCCTGCCGTCGGCCTCGGAGCCCCTGAAGCACTGGCAGAGGGTCCGGCTCTGCATCGGGACGTCGGACGTCCTGGCGCGGGTGAGCCTGCTCCGGAAACGGGCAGTGGCCCCCGGAGAGGAGGAGCCCGTCCAGCTCGTCCTGGAGGAGCCGGTGGTTTGCACGGCGGAGCAGCGGTTCATCATCCGTTTCTACAGCCCGCTGATCACGATCGGCGGAGGACGCGTCGTCTTCCCCTACTCCCACAAGCCCCGGGGCGCTGCGGCCCGCGCCGCGGCCGTGGCCCGCATCGGGGCGCTCGGCTCCGCCGCTGCGGCCGACGACCGGCTGCGCTGCCTGGTCGAGGAGGCAGGCATGATGGAGACCCCACGTGCCGCGCTCCTGGTTCAGGAGGCCCCGTCCGATCTCGCGGCCGTCGTCGCACGCCTCGTCAAGGCAGGGGCCCTCGTCGAGCTGAAGGGGGAGCGTCCGATCCTGCTCTCTTCCTCCCATTTTGCGTCGCTGGAGGCCAAGGCCGTCTCGGAGCTGAAGGATTACCAGAAGGCGTTTCCCTCCGAGTCGGGAATGCCCCTGGACGAGCTGATGCGCAGGCTCACCCTGCCGGACGCCAGGGTGCTGCGTTCCTTCGCCGCGCTGCTCGCGGAGCGCGGACGAATCGTGACCGGGGACAACAAGGCACGCACTCCGGACTTCGTCGTCCGCAGCGAGGGGGCGTTCCGCCGCAACAGCGAGGCCCTCGCCGCGTTCTGCCGGGCTCGGGGCTGGCAGCTCGCCACGCTGGAGGAGGTCCGCTCGGAGCTCCGCATGGAACCCAACGCCTTCACCCAGCTCATCCAGAGCCTGAAGAACACGAGGGAGCTCGTGCTTCTGGAGGGCGGCTACGTCCTGACCTCGGAGATGGAGAACGCCATGCTCGACATCCTGAAAGGGATCGGCGGGAACGTCACCCTGGCGGCGGTCCGGGACGCGACGAACAGCTCGAGGAAGTTCATTCTGCCCGTTCTGGAGTACTTCGATTCCAAGGGCTACACGCGGCGCGTAGGGGACGTGCGCGTCGTGAAGGGCGCCGTGAAGTGAAGGAGATGCGGATCTGAATGCTGATCTTCAAGGGCGACGCGCTCCTGGCCGGGGATGGGGACGGTTCTTTCGACTGGCCCGACCGGCCGTCCGAGGCCCTGCGCTGTTCCCTGGACTTTCCGGAGTCCTGGCAGGACCTGACCGCCTGGTGCGAGGTCGGAGAGGACTTCGAGGCGCGAGGGGCGGAGTGGTTGGACCTGCGCGCCATATGGCACCGTTTCGGGGAGGAGGCCTTTGCCCGCGCCGGCGCGGCCTATCAGTATATGAACTGGCGCCGCTCCATGCGCTTCTGCTCGTTCTGCGCCACGCCGCTGGAGGCCCGAGAGGAGGACAGGGGGCTCTCCTGCCCGGGCTGCGGCAGGGCCTTCTACGCCCCCCTGCACCCGGCGATCATCGTCGCCGTGGAACGGGACGGACGGCTCCTTCTGGCGCACAACCGACGCATGCCCGAAAAGCGGTACAGCGTCCTTGCGGGGTTCGTCGAGCCGGGGGAGAGCCTGGAGCAGACGGTGGTCCGCGAGGTCCGCGAGGAGGTCGGGATAGAGATCGGCGGCATCCGCTACTTCGGAAGCCAGTCCTGGCCCTTCCCCTCGTCCCTGATGCTGGGGTTCACGGCGCACTGGAGCTCGGGCGAGGTCATCCCCGACGGCCTGGAGCTGGACGAGGCCGGGTGGTTCGCCCCCGACGCCCTGCCCAACGTCCCGCCGCCGCTCAGCATCTCGCGCCGCCTGATCGACGACTTCGTCCGGCGGCAGGGCGGGAAAAATTAGGCCGAGTGCACTCAAAACATCGTCAAAGTGGTCAAGGCAGGTCAAAAACAGCTGGATGGAGATCAGCCGGGTGCAATACGAACGTATAGTCGGCCTCCCGCTTTTGCGTTGACATGGCCTGTAAACTGCATTCTAACGATGTCGGAAAGTATGGACCACGGCATCGGTCCAGGACCGTGAAAAGGATCCCCCGGTCCACCGCTCAAATGCGGAGAAAGTTAGCGGAGAACCTTGAGGAGTCCCATCGTCAGCACGGGAAAATACGTAAAGAGCAGCAGACATGCCACCATGGCGCA
>NZ_CALIAA010000215.1 GCF_938040765.1 uncultured Fretibacterium sp. | reverse complement strand
CAAAGGAACACGCCGCCAGCATCGAAGCCTGAGCGATGCCATAGACCGGCTTGTTCGTCAGTTCGCGCGCGGCATAAAGGCCCGGATCGGAGTAGCAGGCGATGATAAAGGCATCGTAGTTTTTCTCGTGGCGCTTGATCGACTCGACTGTAGCCAGAGCGGCAAACGCCGCATCGTAACCGCCCTCGATCGCCGGAACGCCCCACTCCGCACAGATCGCGTCCACCGTCGTATCGGGGTTCGCCAGGCCACGGGCGATGTTTTGGATCTTGTCCGTAATCTCACGGTTCATGTTGGAGTTGATGACCAACAGCCTCATTCCGAATCACCTCACTCATCCTCAAAACCGTGAAGCTACGCGTCGCACTTCGTGGGGTCTACCTTACCGTCGAAGATGTCCCGGTTGAACTCGCCCTCGCCCTTAGCGATAATCAAGGCGATCAGCGCGTCGCAGTCGACATTGGGAATCGTCGTAATCATGCCCCGAAACCAATCCACGCTGGCCAGAATGGCGATGCCCTCCGCGGGAAGCCCCAGGGTTGGCATGAGGCTCGCAAGGATGATCAGGGCCCCGCCCGGAACGGCAAGGGTTCCCATGCAGGCCAGGGTGGATATCGCAACGACCTGGATGGTCCTGCCGAGGGTCATATCGATGTGGAAGAACTGGGCGATCATGATGCTGCCCATGGACAGGAAAATCGCTTGCCCCGCACTGTTGAGCACCATTCCCAGAGGGTTGACGAGATTCGAGATCTTCTTGCTGACGCCCAGCTTGTTCTCCGAATCCTCCATTTTGACCGGAAGGGAGATAGCGGAGGATGTGGTCGTGGCGGCAACAAGAGTCATGTTCCCAAGCTTCGCCGCTAACTTAAAGGGGTTGACCCTCACATAGGCCGCAGTGATCGCGATCATGAGTACCATAACAATGACGACGCCCAAGGAGATTCCGCCGAGGTATTTGATCAGAGGAATGATGATGTTGAACCCCAGAGATCCCGAGACCCAGGCCATGAGCGAAAAAACCCCCAACGGCGCGGTTTTCATGATCACTTTGATCATGGTCAGGAGAGACTTGTTGAAGACGCGCAGGCCATTCAACAGGGACCGATCTCCGTCGTCCCTCATGTTCACGCTGACCGCAATACCAAGTACTATAGCGAAGACAATCACCTGGATCATGGACCCTTTGGCCATGGAGTCGACGATATTGACAGGGAAGAAGTTCAGTATGACCTGCGCGATCGTTTGCGTTGGCGGCTGAACCGGATTGACCGTCTCCATGGGGGGGAGCCCGACGCCGGGCTGAATGGTGAAGGCCAGGGCAAGACCAATCACGGCGGCGATGACGGTAGAAACCGAGAACCACACGAACATCTTAAATCCCAGTTTACCGAGCTCTTTGGGATTGATCTGCCCCACAGCCTCCAAGACGGCCCCCAGTATGATCAGGGGAACGGACATCTGAATCAAACGCAGGAAGATATCGCCGAAGATCTTGATCGGAGCTATTGCAGGGCCCACGAGATACCCCACGATTATCCCCAGGACGGTAGCTATCAGGATGCTGTGGGTCAGGGAAAGTTTGAATTTCCGGTTGCTTTTGTCCTGTTCCATAGATTTATTCTCCTCACAATCGACTCACGAACAAGGAAGGCCCACGGGAGCCGCCGTCACGTTCACTGCCAGCCGATCAGCTGAGCGATCACCAGAAACACGCTGCCCAAAAGGCTCTCGATCAGAAAGAGCGGCAACATGAAGCGCAGCCAGCGGTCCCACGGAATGCGGGCCAGGGCCAGGACGGCCATGAAATAGCCGGAGGTGGGGAAGATGATGTTCGACAATCCGTCCCCAAGCTGAAAGGCCAGGATCGAGACCTGACGGGTAACCCCCACGAGATCGGCCAGGGGCGCCATGATCGGCATCGTGATGACGGCCTGCCCGCTTCCCGACGAGACCAGGAAGTTGAATCCGCTCTGCGCGACGAACATTCCCACGGCATTCACGGCCGGCGGAATGTGCTGGATCATCCGGGCCATGTAGAAGATGACCGTATCGATGATCTGTCCCTGGGTCATCACGACGGCCACACCACGCGCCACCCCCATGATCATGGCCCCCAGCAGGACCTCTCCGAACCCCTCCTCGAAGGCGCGGCAGATGGCGTTGGGATTCAGCCCTCCAAGGAGGCCGGAGACCAGGCCTATGGCGAGGAGCATCCCGCCCATGTGGACCATCTCCCACTTCCAGGCGAGGACTCCCCAGATCATCCAGGCGAACATCAGGACGGCGGAGACTCCCGCCAGGATCTCCCGCGTCGTCGCCCTGGTATGGGCCGCCTCATCCTCCTCGGCGAACTCCTCCCGCCAGCGCACATCGGTCTCGCGCACCAGGCTCTTCGAAGGGTCCCTGCGCACCCGGCTCGCGTAGCGCATGACGTAAAGTATCGTGACAGAGGTCAGGACGACGAGCACCACGAAGCGGTAGCCTGCCCCGGAGTAGAGCGGCACGTCGGAGATCTTCTGCGCCAGCCCGACCGTGAACGGATTGGTGATCGCCCCCGTGAACCCCGCCGTCGTGGCGCAGAGGGCCGTGGCGGCGGCGGTCATGGAATCGAACCCCAGGGCCAGCATCAGAGGCAGGATGATCGGCACGTAAATCAGCGAGAGCTCCTGAGTCCCTATGAATGCCGCTATGGCGGCAAAGGCCACCATCAGGACGGGGATGACCATGATGCCCCGCCTCGACATCCGGCGCGCCAGCGCCGCGACCCCTATGGAGATGGCGCCGGTACGCTTGACGACCCCGAATGCCCCACCCACGCAGAACGTCACGGCGATGACGGCCGCGGCCTCCGCAAAGCCCTGGGGGATGGACATGAAGACGCCCAACAGGCTCACCGGGGTCCTCTCGACACGATGATAGGACGTCGGATCCACCATCATTCGCGCAGCCCCCTCCACCTCGATGGGGATGCGCTTGTAGACGCCGGCGGGGATGACCCGGGTACACAGGGCCATCAGGACGATGAAGAAGAAGAGGATGGCGAAGATGTGGGGTTCGACGAAACGCAGCTTTCCGTTACGGGTTGTCTCTTCCGCATTCGCATTGCTCATGCTCGTATCTCTCCTTACTGTTTTCAGGATAGGGGGCGATACATTCGGAGCGGGATGGACATAAAAACCAACGTGCCCCACGCCGCTATCTTGAGGCCGAGCGGCCCGCAAGCGAAGCGAGGACTCCCCTGCCGGGGGCAGCGGCGCCCCCGGCAGGCTTCCGCCTCAAAACAGGCAAGCTGGGGTACCACCTAAGCAAACCGCCACAAGCGGACCACCAACGAGCGTAACGATAAACAGGCGACCAACGAGCAACGCGATAAGTAGACGACCAACGAGCAACGCGAGTTGTGTCGATCACTTAGTTTCTTCATCAGTTGTGCCCAAAAAGCGGGGCATGCCATGTCGATCACTTAGTCGCCCCACCGGTTGAGCGGGTCGCTCAGGCGTTGCATCGGGGGGCTTCCCGTTAAATTAGCGTTTCCCTTTATAACGATAATAGGCGCCAAACGGGAATGAGACGTCATTCGAGAGCCCCGGGTCGAATGAGGCGGCCGATCGGCCAACGACAAATATTATACGACAGAGACGCTTGCCGGGGATGGGGAAGTGGGACAAGAAAGCCCCCGCTGCGGGAACCCAGCGACCCCGTGGCACCCGAAGATCACCGCTTACTGCTGCTCCCTTCCGGGCCCGACAGGGTTCACGGGCCTTCGCCGCACAGGACTGAGCCCCCGCATCGGGGGATTGGGCTTCATTATACTATACATGATACATGTGGGCGAGCGTTTTCGGCTTTCATGTACTTATGGCGGCAAAGATATTGATGTTTTCAAGGAAAGATGGATTTATATCGCAATCGTACAGCGTCTTTTGCGAGTTTGAGATTTTTCTCCCATTCCCATCGATTTTTGCTCCCAGTTTTGAAAGTGATTGCTATAATAGGGAAAGGCAAAATAAATCCGGGAAGGGCTAGGACCCCTTACTGTGGGAGGAGGCGGCATATTGCTTTCAGGGAAAAAGGGTCAGGGAGTCTCCGCAGGATTGGCCCTGCACGAAGACTCCTTACGGTACCTCGAACTGGAACGCAATGGAGCAGGGCTGCGCGTAGTGAGGCAGGAGTTTGTCCCTATACCTGCAGGCGGTGTCGTTAAGGAATCGCTGCAGAAGGTCGGGATGATCGAGAGGGGCTTTGAAGACCTCAAAAGCAGGCTCGGAAAATTTTCATGTCCCGTGGTTTTGGGGGTCCCTTCAAGGGACGTGACGCTGCGTCTGGTCGAATATCCCAGAATGCCCCTGGACGATATTCGTGACGCTTTGTCCCTTGAATTCGAGAAGTATTTTCCCTACTCATGGGCCGAGTCGGCCGCCGATATCGCCGAGGTGGAGGTCCCGGCCCGGGATGTCTCGGCCAAATCGACGGTTCTTGTGGCCACGTGCAAACTGGACTACATGAGGGATTTTTTGAGGTCGGCCGAGCGCGCCGGGGTCCCGG
This sequence comes from uncultured Fretibacterium sp., assembly GCF_938040765.1. GTDB lineage: Bacteria > Synergistota > Synergistia > Synergistales > Aminobacteriaceae > CAJPSE01. The sequence continues at coordinate 9,047 of NZ_CALIAA010000215.1, read as the reverse complement.
TTATGGCTGTCGAGCCCATGAACGTCGCGTTTTTCCGAGCCTCCATCGGACCGAGCACTCGCAACGACACGTATTTTGTCGTCGGCGTCGAGCCGGAGGTGACGCACATCGTCCTGGGGTATCGGGATAACGGCATTCTCTATCGGTCCACGCTGATCGACTTGACGTATCCCGAGCGCCGGAACTCCGAGGCGGATTTGATGCCGATACTCCAAGATGTTCAGAACACGATGATCTTCGCCGGCAACCAGTACCGCGGGATCGAGATCCGTAATCTGATTTTGGGCGGTAGCATCGGGGACAACCCGAAACTGAAGTCCTTCCTGGAGGCCGGGGTGTCCGTGAATGTCTCCGTCTCCGATGTTTGGTCGACGTGGGGAGCTCCATCGCCCCTCGGCAGCGTCCCGGGGTACGATTCGGCCTTTGGGCTCGCTTTGAGGAATCTGCTATGAGGGTACAATTTGACCTCCGGCCCGCGGAGTATCTGGAGTGGGAGCGCAAACGCCATTCCTTCAGCTTCGTCAGGCTTGTAGCCGTTTTGCTGTTGCTGGCCTTCTTAGTAAGCAGCGGCTATTATGTCGTTATGGCCTTCATTGAAACTCAGGATCTGCAGTCGCGAATCGAGGTCTTGGAGGGGGAGATCGCCGATCTCGAGAGCAGCAAGACGGCTTTGCTCGCCGAGATCGCGCGCTTGAAGGAACGGGAGGAGCAGTTCAAGAAGACCCTCGAGATCATGCAGAGCGAGCCCCCGACCCTGGAGGTCCTGAACGCCTTGGAGGCTCATCTGGAGCGGGGCATGGGGGTGAACTCCGTACGTTTCGTCCCGAGCGCGAGGGAGGATAAAACGGTCTTCTATGTCGTGACGGTCGATGCCACAGCGGCGGCGGAAGAGCAGATCATCGCCTTGACGGATGGGCTGAGCAGCAGCGGGCTCTTCAGCGCGGTCACCATGCCCTCCACGAAGAAGGACGAGAAGACGGGACGGGTGTCCTTTACCCTTACCTTGATCGCTCGCCCCTTTGGTCAGGGCTCCTCTGAGGGGGGACGGCCATGAAGGACAACAAAATTACGATTTTGGGGCTGCTGTTTTTCCTGTTGTGCGCGGCCCTTGGCGGTGCTGTCTATTATTTGGGGGAGCGTTTGAGCGAACTCCATTCCCGGGCCGATGAGCTGCAGCAGCAGCGGGTCGACCTGGAGAGCACCACCCAGGCGCTGATAGCTCAGAAGTCCGTCTTTACCAATGCGTTCAAGGAGCTCGAGAACTACAGCGTCAACGTGGCCCCGGACGAAATGGCCTTCTACTCCGGCGTTCAGCAGGTACTGCAGAACAACTCGGTGGAGATATTGTCCACCCGCCAGCAGGGTGTGAACGCGGAGGGCGTCAGTGCCATCGCGATGACGGTTCGGGGGGAGTATTACGCGTTGATGGATGTCTTCGCGGCATGGCGCAATCTCCCGACGACGGTGAGGGTATCCAATCTCACCCTGGGGGCCGACAAACCGGTGGGGGCTTCCGCGGAGGCGTCTCGGGGCTGGATCCAGGCCGATGTGACGGTGGAGGCCATCGTCGCTCCCAAACCATAGGAGGGTGGGGCTATGGCGAACCAGATGAGTTGGCGGGAAGCTTGCGGTGCCGCATGGAACAAGCTCACGGGGGTCGACAACGAAGGATCGGCCGCGGGCGTCCGTCTTTTGTTCTTCCTTTTGTTCCTGTTGGGCACGCTTGGAGCGGGATATCGTTATTATGAGATGCAGCTGCTGGGGCAGGAGAAGACTTTCGTCCCCTCTACGACGCCCCAAAGCGTGGATGCCGATAAAAAACGCCTGGATGCCATGCTAGAACAGGTCCGAGCCGCGTCGGCGCTGCGCTCGAACAGCGTTGTATGGGCGCAGTCCATGAGGGATCTCGGAAAGCGCGTCTTCGACGACCCGACGAAGTGGGTGGAGATCCCCGGCGGAGATGTGGCACAGGTCGAGATTGCCGTCGAGCCTCCGCCCGACATCGTGATCCGGGCGATCATGATTCTGGGCAAGGAACGTAAGGCCGTTATGGATATAGCGGGGGTAGGATCAGGGATGATTGTTCGACAGGGCGATACCTTCATGGGAAAGAAGGGGCGTATCGTTCGGATCTTATCCGATAAGGTTGTGGTTCATTGGGCGGGCAGGAACTGGGATATCGCCCCTGGCTTTTGACGAGGAGTGAGAGATCGATGAGACGATGGAATTCCAGAATCATTTGGGGAGCGTTTTTGTCTTTCTTGATCGCAGCCTTTTGTTGTCCGGCCTTTGCCGCCGGGAAACAGAAGGGCAGGGATGAGCTTGCGAACCTGCCGGTACTGGCGAATGTCGAGATGTATCCGATTGGAGACACGGAGGTTGTTGTCGGCTTCAAGGGAAAGGGACTGCCTGAGCCCGAAACGGTCTTCGACGTGAATCGGGTACGGATAACCTTTAGGGATGTGCGCCTGGACACCTCCGATATGACCGATTATTCCGTGTCGGTTCCGATGCTCTCCAGCGTCAGTACCGCTCAGGTCTCCCGGGATGTCGTCATCGAGATGACCGCGGAGAGCCCTCTGCAGCTCCGGTCGCTGGGCGGCGTTGCACCGGCGGATTCCTACACCCTGCGCTTCATCACTTCGGCAAAGGTGGAGAAGATGGTCCAGGAACCTGCTGCGACGAGGGTTGTCGTCAAAAAGCCCGTCCCAACGGGACCTTTCGCCAGCACCACTCCCATCACCCTGGACCTTCGGGATACGGAGCTCCGTGATGTCTTCCGCATGCTGGGAGCCCATATGAAGAAGAACATCATCATCGACCCCTCTCTTCCTCCGGCCCTGGTGACCATGACGCTCAAGAACGTCCCCTTGAGCGAGGCGTTCGCCTACCTGATGAAGACCTACGACGTCTCCTATCACATGGTGGGGAAGGATACGATCGCCGTCGGGACGGTCGACGGCCTTGCCAAGATCTCCGGCAACGAGGAGACGCGCACCTTCAACGTCGCCTACGCCGACCCCGTGGCCCTGCAGGCGCTTCTGGTGAACCTGACGAAGATGCCGACCGACCGTGTGGTTGTCGATCCGCGCCTGCGGGCGCTCTACGTGACGTCCAACCCGCTCAAGCTCTCCGAGGTCGCTGCCTTGTTGCAGAAGCTCGATCGCCCCGGCAGGCAGGTCATGCTTCAGGCCCGTATACTGGAGTTCTCGGATGGGGCGAAGCTGGATGTGGAGACGGCGTTGAACGCAGTCTACAACCACTGGTGGTTTACTTATGGCGGTGCAAGCGGCGGTAAGGGCGGTTTTATCGACGACAACCGTCTGGGGCGCAATTTCACGGAGCCGTCAGACCAGTCCCTTTCCCCGGGGAGGACGGGGCTGCTCACACCTATGCACGGCATCTGGAGGGAGTTCGATGTGGCCTTCCGCGCCGTGGAGGAGAAGGGGTTGGGTAAAACCTTGGCCAGTCCGTCCGTGATCACGCTGGACGGCGAGGAGGCCGAGGTCAGGTTGACGGAGGACTACCCCTATATCTCCGAGCGTGACGACGCAGGAAACGCCACATGGGCGACCAAGACGGTCGGCCCTCAGTTGAAGATGACCCCCAAGGTGGGGCGTGATGGAGTCATCACCGTCAAACTGGAGATCGAGACGGGCGAGGTGCTGGAGATGATCAGGGGAAGTACGGGGGAGCAGATGCCCAGGACCTCGACTCGCTCCGTATCGAACCAGGTGCGGGTTCGGGACGGCGAGCCCTTCGTCGTGGGAGGGCTTTTCCGGGACAACCAAACGAAGAACCGCGTCCGGATCCCCGTGCTCGGCCAGCTCCCGATCCTGGGAGAGCTTTTTACCTATCGTTACAATGAGCGCAGAAAAACCCAGGTCGTCATGCTCGTGGTGCCCCATATTCTGGAGATCCCGGATGTGGCGGTGGAGCAGGAGGCCGTTTTGACGAAGCGCTGAGGCCTCGCAACTTCTTTTATCTCCTGTTTGGTTTTTCTGGATAGAAACGTAAGCGAGAGGATGAGGGGGAGGTGCCGGAAGGTGACTCTTCCTCGTCCTTTTTATCTGCGTCTCGTCTCGGCCAATCTGTCGATCTTGGCCATGAGGTATAATGAGAAAGATTTTTAACCCTTTCGCGGCAAAAATGGAGGAATATTGATGGCTCAGGTAGTGGACACCACCGATTTTTACGTAGGCTTGAAGTTCCGTTGGCAGGACGGCATCTGGGAGATCGTGGACTACGATCATCATAAGATGGGGCGCGGCGGGGCCGTCGTCCGCACCAAGCTGCGCAACGTGGAGTCGGGGGCCACGGTGGAGAATTCTTTCAAGCCGGGGGAGAAGTTCGAGCGGATCATCTACGAGGACAAGCCCGCCCAGTACAGTTACAAGGACGGCAAGGACTATGTCTTCATGGACCTGGCTACGTACGATCAGCTGACCCTTTCTCCGGAGGTGCTGGGGGAGGCCACCAAATACCTGGTGGAGGACATGGAGATCCAGCTCGAGGTCTTCGAGGGCAGGATCATGGGGATCGAACTGCCCAAAAGCGTCGTGCTCAAGGTCGTGGACACTCCGCCCAGCTTCAAGGGCGATACGGTCTCGGGCGGAGGCAAGCCGGCAACGCTGGAGACCGGGCTCGTCGTCACGGTCCCCGTGTTTGTGGAGCCCGGCGAGGACGTCGTCGTCGATACCCGTTCGGGGCTTTACCTTGAAAGGGCCAAGAAATAGAGCCTCCGCGGCGGCATGTCCCTCGAAAAGGGATTCAGAGGCTTTTGTCCGACCGATGTTTGGGGTTTGAAAAGGGGGCGGAGGATTTGAACGCCAGGGAGCGGATTGCCTATCTGAGGGGTCTTTTGGATTGTATGGAACCGGAGGAGCGGAATACGAAGGTGTATACCGCCGTGGCCGAGGCGCTGGATGCTCTGTCCCTGGAGATCGAGGAACATTCGCGGCAGCTCGAAGGCGTTCGGAAGGCGGGCGAGGAACTTGCGGACGAGATCTACGAGCTGCACGATGCTGTGTACGAGCTGGAGCGGTCCGTCGGCCTGGAAACCGACCAGGATTATGACGCTGCGGATGAGGAGGAATCGTCGGAGAGCTATATCTCCGTCACCTGTCCGTCCTGCGCCTACTCCTTCTATTATCGTTATGAGGAGGGCAAGGAGGAGGACAAGCTCATCTGTCCGGGGTGCGGCGAGGAGATCGACCGCACGGCTTGACCGAAAGGGGAGGGTTTCGAGTGGAGCAGACTCAGGAGAACGTCAAGGATGTGATCGCTTCCCCGGGAGCGCGCTTTGAGGGCAGCGTCCATATCTCCGAGGAGGTAATCGTCGAGCTGACGCGAAAGACGATCCAGGGTATCCCCAACATACAGACCACGAATACGGGCATCGCGTCCAAGTTCGGCCTTGGCCGCAAGGCCGGCGAGGGGGTCCGGGTCGCCGTCGAGGAGGGGAAGGTCCCATCCATATCCGTCGAGGCCTACGTCCTGGTCAAGTACGGGCAACGTATTCCCGACCTGGCCTGGGACGTCCAGGAGAAGATCAAGGCCAACCTGGAGCGCTATACGGGCTACACCGTCAGTTCCGTCAATATCAACGTCCAGGGAATTTATGCGGACGAGCCCATCCTTCCCGAGGAAACGGAGAACCCGTCGGTTTCGGCCTCCTCCGATGAGGAGTCCGGGGAGGAAACGCCTCAGGAGGAGGGGCATCAGGAAGCGTAAGGGGAGATTCCGAGGCGGGCCGCGCAGGGCGGAGTGCGCCGTAACTTCTGTCCTTTCTTGATTTTTGCACCGGGGCGTTTTTTCGTGACCAGAGGTATTTTTCGTTTTCCGGGAGTGATGTCATCGTGTACTTTTTGTGGAAGCGAACGCCGCATGGCAGTATTCGGGTATCGTATGACGGGATGGCGGACTTTATCCGCCGTTTCCTGACGCGAAAATCCCAGTTCTGCAGCTTTGCCCTGAAGGATGGGGAAACGGCACTGATGACCTTGGTGCTCTTCTCGAAGGATGGAGTCCTCGAAAGCAGGGTCGAAAGTCGTTTGAATGCCGTCATGAAGCCTTTGGGCATAGCTTCCTCCATCATCTGGTCGAGTCAGGGGAGCCCGGAGGAGGAGTGGCACGAAATTCGTTCCGCCCTGTATCGGAGCCCCTGGGTATGGATGTCCCTGGCCTCCGCGGCGGCGCTGGTCTTTCTCGCAGGTTGGCGCGGTCTTTTCTGGACCGCTTTCTGGGGGACATTCGCCTGGTTTCTGACGAAGGGGACGTCCTTCCTCCTTTCGAGACAGAGGGGCTTTGCCGTGTCCTCTGCTGATCGGAGGTAATGTTTGTCCCATACTAAGACGTCACAGGCTCGGCGTCGCGCCCGGGAACTCGCGGTTCAGCTTCTGTATTCTCTGGGCAACCGGTCCGACCAGGGCGTCGACACGGCCCTGGATTTGTTTTGCGGCGAGGGGGGCATTGCGGAGTCCGATCTTCCCGAGGTCAAGGAGTATCTGCGATTCTTGGCCCGAGGGGCCTGGAATCGCCGCAGCGAATCGGATGCCGTCCTCCTGCGCGTGGTTACGGGATGGCGGCCGGAGCGTATCGTCTCCGTGGACCGCGCCGTACTCCGCCTTGCCGTGTTCGAGGGGTTCCTGGAGCGCTCCGTGCCCTTCGCCGTTGCGATATCGGAGGCCGTGGACATCGCCCAGGCCTTCGGTACCGAGGACTCGGGGCGTTTCGTCAACGGCGTTCTGGCGCGCGTGGTCCAGCATCTGATCCCGGAGTCGGAGAGAAATAAAAGGAGCGCGGGGAAAAACTGCGGGGAAGGACAGGATCATGGCCCCTCGAAGGCCGGAACGCTCCCAGCTGACCGTTGACGAACTGACCCTCTACGTTCAGGGACTTTTCCTCTCGGACCTCATGCTCAAGTCCCTGATCGTGGCGGGGGAGATCGCCGAGTTCAAACGACACACAAGCGGCCATTGCTACTTCACGCTTCTGGGGAGGGAGAGCAGGGTCGCTTGCGCTATCTTCAAACAGTACGCGGGCTTTCTTCCCCGCTGGCCCGAAAACGGCGACAGCGTGCTGGTGGAGGGGAGCGTAGGCGTCTACCCCCAGAGGGGCGTTTACCAGCTCTATGCGAAGCGCATCATCCCCGTTGGGGCTGGGGCCATCGACAGGGCCCGTCAGGAGCTGAAGGCACGGTTGACCCAGGAGGGGCTCTTCCGCCCCGAGCTGAAGCGCCCTGTTCCCGCCTACCCCGAGCGTGCGGCCATCGTGACCTCCGCGACCGGAGCGGCCCTGAGGGATGTCCTGCGCATCGCCTCACGGCGCTATCCGCTCTGCGAGGTGTTGGTCATCCCGGCTCAGGTCCAAGGCGCGGAGGCGCCGGAGGAGATCGCCCGCGCCCTCTCGCGTGCCGCACTTTTGGAACGGCTGGATTGCATCCTGCTGGTGCGCGGTGGAGGGAGCCGGGAGGACCTGGTCCCCTTCGACGACGAACGCGTGGTCCGCGCCGTGCGTTCCTGCCCGGTCCCAGTCGTGAGCGGCGTGGGGCACGAGATCGACGAGACGCTGTGCGACCTGGCCGCCGACCTGAGCGCCTCGACGCCCTCCGCTGCGGCGGAGCTGGTCTTTCCCGACCGGGGACAGATCCTGAATCGTCTGGCTCTGATCCGTTCCCATATGATTGGGGCCGTCGGCCGTCGGCTCGCGGAGGGGGAAAAGCGCTGCGGCGATTTTCTCGAGGCCCTGCATTCCCATGTCTCCCGTCGTCTGGGAGCGGCGGAGGTGGAGCTCTCGTCCCGTTTCCTGCGCCTCTTCTCCGGGATGCGGCTCTGCGTGTCGGAGGCGAGGAACGCCCTGTCCGTCCGTTCAGCCTCTCTGGACGCCCTCTCCCCACTGGGGGCCCTGGCGCGGGGGTTCGTCACCTGCGAGCGTGACGGCAGAAGGCTTGTTTCGGTGCGGGAGGTCTCCCGAGGGGACAGGCTGGCGGTCCGGTTCGCCGACGGCAGGGTGAAGTGTGCGGCGGACGATGTGAAGGAGGAACGTCCTTGAGGAGGATCGAGTCGGTCGAATGGATTGAGAAGGATGGGGCGCTGAGGCTTCTGGACCAGCGCGCCCTTCCGGGCAGGGAAGCTTATCTCGTCTGCCGCACCGTCGAGGATGTCGCCCTTGCCATCGAGAACATGACGGTGCGCGGGGCCCCGGCCATAGGGATCGCCGCCGCTTACGGCGTCGTTCTGGCGGCCGCCGGTGGACGCGGCGCGGTCCTCGAGGCGATCGAGCGCCTTGCGCGGACACGTCCCACGGCGGTCAATCTTTTCGAGGCATTGAACCGGATGCGCGCGATCCTCGAGGCGGAGCTCTCTTTGGAGGGAAAGGGGCTTGCGGGCCTGTTGCTGGATGAGGCCCTTCGCATCCATGAGGCCGACGTCGAGGCGAATCGGAGGATGGGCGCCTGCGGGGCGGATCTGCTTCCGAAGACGGCCGTGGTCCTGACCCACTGCAACGCCGGGGCCATTGCGACCGGTGGCCACGGGACGGCTCTCGGTATCCTGCGTTCGGCCCGGGAGGCCGGAAAGACCGTTCGCGTCTATGCGGACGAGACGCGCCCGCTCCTGCAGGGGGCGCGCCTTACCGTTTGGGAGCTGGCCCGGGACGGGTTCGACGTTACCCTGATCGCGGACGGGATGGCCGGGGCCCTGATGCGCGCGAAGCGGATCGATGCCGTCATTGTGGGGGCGGACCGCATCGCGGCCAACGGGGACACGGCCAACAAAATTGGGACCTATGCCCTGGCGGTGCTCGCTGCGGCGCACGGGGTCCCTTTTTACGTGGCTGCGCCCTGGAGCACGTTTGACCTTACCTTGGCCGACGGATCGGGCATTCCGATCGAGGAGCGGTCGGAGGAGGAGATGCGCGCTCTGCCCAACGGGCAGCGCGTGCCCGATGCCGTGAAGATCTGGAACCCGGCCTTCGACGTGACCCCGGCCCGCTATATTGCGGCCATCGTGACCGAGCGGGGGGTCTTCCGCCCGCCCTACAGTTTT
>NZ_CALIAA010000214.1 GCF_938040765.1 uncultured Fretibacterium sp. | reverse complement strand
CCTGGTATCACTTCCACGTTACTTATTCTACGAGGAGGTTTCCGATATGCGACTGGAGCTCAGCTATATCCGCGAGGGCATAGCGACGTTCTACGTGTACACCGGGGAGGAGCCCCGTGAGATCTTCTACAGGGTTTCGCCGGATAGGGATTTCCGCTCTGCCGGGTTTTCGAGCGAGCGTAACCCCGTGACAAAGGAACGGTATGCCCAACACACGATCGACCTGAAAGAATGGCCCAGGTACGAGTTGGAGGTCAAATATGCCGATCAGGGTGGGGGTATGCACGGACCTCAGACCTTCGGGGTCGACCTGCATGAGGAATTCATGGAGGAGGTGCGAAAAGCCTTGGATTACGTGGATTGGGTGACGTTTTCCAAGGGGAGGAAGACCGATATCCAGCTCGATGTCTTCCGGGAGTTGTGGCCGTTGGGTGCGGGCTGGAACGTTATCGACAAGATCGCCTACGGCGTCAACAAGAAGAGCCCCAACCGGGTGCGCGAAAGGCCCAAGCCGGATAAGGAATTGCCCGTCGCCGACATTGCAGACCGTTTCCTTGTTGTGGAGACGAAGGAGAAGGTCTGGTTTATCTCCATGCAAATTTTCTTCTCCGACGGCACCAGCACGGACGTCCGTGTTTTCGAGAATCCCTACGCGGATCTGTGAACGTATGGGCAAGCTTTTTATCGGAGTGACATTATCATTATTGAACATTGAACGGTCGAATCACCCAAATCCACAATCTTCCATAAGAGAGCCTCCTGACTCGAAAACAGCACGGGCCATCGTGCTGTTTCCAGGGGCGCTGGGAACATGGGTTCAGCCTTTGTAAGAAATGCTTCTGCCACAGTTTGCCTTACACATCTCCTGGTGTGCGAAGAGGAAATCTACATCAGATTCTCTTCGCGGGCCCTGCGATTGTTATGGAACAACGACGTATATCGGGCCTCCTTTGGACAAAATTCAATTTTTGTGGTAAAGTTCCCCTTGGTTTTGGAGAGCAGCGCACAAGCGTCCTTTAAGTTCGGTCCGGAGAGGCCGAGAAGGCGGCGTGTGGGAGACTATCCATAAATATTGCAAGGTGAGAAATGTTGCAAGGATAATCGTGCCCTGTCGTCTTTTCGTAAGGACGGCAGGGCATTTTCTGTTTTTTGACGCGTTCCGCGTCGGCCTTTTGGCCGGGAACCTCTGCCGTTCTCCGTGAAAGTGAATCAGGTACGAAGGAGGCACTCATGAAGGAGAAGGCGCGCATCATGGACGCCCAGGCCATGGGCCGTGCGGTCCAGCGCATCGGGTACGAGATCGTCGAGCGGAACAAGGGGACGGAGAACGTCGTCTTGATCGGAATCCAGCGCCGGGGCGTGCCGCTGTCGCAGCGGATCGCCGGCCACATCGACCGGGTGGAGGGGACGACGGTCCCCGTGGGCTGCCTGGACATCACCTTTTATCGCGACGACCTGTCGCTGCTCTCGGAGCACCCGGTCCTCAACGGGACGGACATCCCGTTCGTCATCACGGGCAGGGACGTGGTGCTGGTGGACGACGTGCTGTTCACCGGCCGTACCGCGCGCGCCGCGATGGACGCGGTCATGGAGGTGGGCCGTGCCCGTACGATCCAGCTGGCCGTTTTGATCGACCGCGGGCACCGCGAGCTGCCCATCCGGGCCGACTACGTGGGCAAGAACGTTCCCACATCCCGGAACGAGCTCGTCTCCGTGCGCGTGGCGCCGTTCGACGACGAGGAGTCCGTCGTCCTGCTGGACATGAACGAGGGGGAGAACTGACATGCTGCGCTCCAAAGACCTGCTTGGACTGCGCAATACCGGCGCCGACGAGATCCGCGAGATCCTGGACACGGCGAAGATCATGAAACAGGTGATCGTCTCCAACAACAAGAAGACCCCTCATCTTCAGGGAAAGTCCGTCATCACCGTCTTCTACGAGAACAGCACGCGCACACGGCTGTCCTTCGAGCTGGCCTGCAAGTACCTGTCGGGCACCGCCTCGGGGATGACCGCCTCGGCGTCCAGCGTGGCCAAGGGGGAGACCCTGATCGACACGGCCCGGACGCTCGACGTCATGGGCACCGACGTGATGATTCTGCGGCACCCGATGACGGGCGCACCGCACCTGATGGCCAGGCACGTGAGGGCCTCCGTCATCAACGCCGGGGACGGGACGAACGAGCATCCCACCCAGGCGCTGCTGGACATGTTCTCGATGGAGGAGCGGTTCGGGTCGCTCGAGGGGCTGAGGGTCGCCATCGTGGGGGACGTGACCCACAGCCGCGTGGCGCGCTCCAACATCTACGGGCTCGGCAAGATGGGGGCCAAGGTCGTCGTCGCGGGGCCGGCAACCCTGATGCCGGTGGAGATCGAGTCCCTGGGCTGCGAGGCCACCTGCCGCGTGGACGACGCCATCCGGGGCGCGGACGTGGTGATGGGGCTGCGCATCCAGCTCGAGCGGCAGAAGAAGGGGCTCTTCCCCTCGGTCCGCGAATATCATAAGTTCTTCGGCCTTACGGAGGAGCGGATAGCCCTGGCCCGCAAGGATGCGCTGGTCATGCACCCCGGCCCCATCAACCGGGGCGTGGAGATTGCGTCGGACGTCGCGGACGGGCCGCAGTCGGTCATCGACGGGCAGGTTACCAACGGGGTGGCGGTGCGGATGGCGCTGCTTTATCTGCTGACGCGCACCCGCGCCGAGGCCGGGGCGTAGGGAGGGGCCGAGCATGACGAACAGCCTGATGAACGAGAACTGGATGAATCGTAAGGAGAGCGCGGAGGACATTTTGATTCGGGGCGGCGACGTCCTGACCGTCTCGGGCCTGGAGAGGGGCGACGTGCTGATGCGCGGCGGCGCCATCGCCGCCCTGGGGAGGGATCTGGAGGCCGGGAGCGCCCGGGTGGTCGACGCCTCGGGGCTCCTGGTGGCGCCGGGTCTGGTCGATATCCACTGCCATCTGCGCGAGCCGGGCTACGAGCACAAGGAGGACATCGCCTCCGGAACCGCGGCGGCGGCGGCCGGAGGGTTCACCTCCGTCTGCTGCATGGCCAACACCGACCCCGTCAACGACAACGCGGCCGTGACGGAGTTCATCAAGAGCAGGGCGGCGGAGCGGGGAAGCGCGCACGTGTATCCCATAGCGGCCGTGACGAAGGGCCTGAAGGGGGAGGAGCTCACCGAGATGGGGGAGCTGGCCGAGGCGGGGGCCGTGGCCCTCTCCGACGACGGGCGGTCCGTCAAGAGCGCGCAGCGCATGAGGCTGGCGCTCCGCTATGCCGGACGCTTCGGCCTGACGATCGTCTCCCACCCGGAGGACGACGAACTGACGAACGGCGGCGTCATGAACGAGGGGTACTGGTCGACGGCCCTGGGCCTGCCGGGGGTCACACGGGCTGCGGAGGAGACGATCATCGCGCGGGACTGCATGCTCGCGGGGCTGGAGAACGCGCGGCTGCACGTGGCGCACGTCTCCACGGCAGGCGGGGCCGAGCTGGTGAGGGAGGCCAAGCGGCACGGCTGGCCCGTGACCTGCGAGACGGCGCCCCATTACCTTTATGCCACCGACGAGTGGCTTCAGGACTACGACACGAATGCGCGGGTGAACCCGCCGCTGCGCACGGAGGCGGATCGGCTGGCCCTGATCGAGGCCCTGAAGGACGGGACGATCGACTGTATCGCCACCGACCATGCGCCGCATCACGCCGACGACAAAAATGTGGAGTTCGCCCTGGCATTCTCCGGCATATCGGGGTTCGAGACGGCGCTCGCGGTCTGCTGGACGGCGCTGGTCGTGCCCGGCCACCTGACGCCCGAACAGGTGCTGGAGAAGCTCACGCGCGCTCCGGCCAGGGTTCTGGGGCTCGACGCGGGGACGCTCGAGGTCGGAAAACGTGCGGACGTGACGTTGATCGATCCCCGGGCCGAGTGGACGGTGAACCCCGGGAAATTTCGGAGCCGCGGAAAGAATACGCCCTTCGCCGGACGTACCCTGACGGGGGCGGTCCGCTGCACCTTCCTCGAGGGACGCCCGGTGTATGGGGACGGCCCGGAATGCAGATAGACCGTCTGATCCGGGCGATCCGCGAGCGCGGCAACCCCTCGGCCCTCGGGCTCGATACCCGGGTCGAATATGTTCCCGAGGCGTTCGCCCGGCACCACATCGAGGCCGGGGGGCCTGCCGATGCGGTGCGGGCCTTCAACTTCGCCCTGCTCGACGGCCTGAGGGATCTGATCCCCTGCGTGAAGGTCCAGGCGGCCTATTACGAACGGATGGGGCTCCCGGGGCTGTCCTGTATGTACGATACCGTGGCGGAGGCGCGGAGGCTGGGCTACGTCGTGATCCTCGATGCGAAGCGGGGGGACATCGGCGCGACCGCCGCGGCCTACTCCGAGGCGTACCTCGCCTCGGACGCCCCCCTGGCGGCGGATTTTCTGACGGTGAATCCCTACCTGGGCAGCGACGGCGTGACGCCCTTCGTGGACGATTGCCGCACGTCGGGCCGGGGGATCTTCGTCCTGGTCAAGACCTCGAACCCCTCCTCCGGCGAGTTCCAGGACCTGACCGTCGGGGACGGCCGGGCGCTCTTCGAGCACGTGGGGGTGAAGGTCGGGGAGTGGGGGGCCGGCCTCGTCGGCTCGGAGGGCTACAGTTCTGTCGGCGCGGTCGTCGGGGCGACGTATCCCGATCAGGGGGCGCGGCTGCGCCGGCGGATGCCGCACACGTTCTTCCTGCTCCCGGGCTACGGGGCCCAGGGGGCGTCCGCCAAGGCCCTGGCCGGCTGTTTCGACGCGTCCGGAGGGGGAGCGGTCGTCGCGGCGTCGCGGAGCCTCATCTGTGCCCACAGGAAGGCCGGGACCGACGACTTCGTCTCGGCCGCCCGGGACGAGGCGCTGCGGATGAGGGCGGAACTGAACACGGCCCTCGGACAATAGAAAAAGTGGTTCCGATGCGGCGGAAGGAGGAGAGAACATGCCCGACGTGATACGGAGGGATGAGAGACAGAGGAGGACCGAGGAGCTCCTGACGCTTGTGAGGGCGCTCCGGACCGGACATTTCAAGCTGACCTCGGGGCTGCACAGCGACCGCTACATGCAGTGTGCCGCCCTGTTCGAGCACCCCGTGGCGAGTGAGGAGCTCTGCGCGTCGATCGCCGATATGTTCCGGGGGGGGCGGGTCGACGTGGTAGCGGGCCCGGCGCTGGGCGGCGTCATTCTGGCCTATGAGGTGGCGCGGTCCCTTGGGGTCCGCAACATCTTCGCCGAGCGGGAGAACGGGAAGATGACCTTTCGGCGCGGCTTTCACGTGAACCTGGGGGAGCGGGTGCTGGTGGTCGAGGATGTGGTGACCACCGGCGGCTCGGTGAGGGAGGTCATCGAACTTCTGAGGGAGACCGGGGCCGAGGTGGCCGGCGTGGGGGCGGTGGTCGACCGTTCGGGCGGCTCCGTGGATTTCGGCGTTCCTTTCAGGCCGCTGATGTGCATGGAGGCCCGGAAATGGGAGGAGTCCGAGTGCCCCCTTTGCCGGGAGGGGATCCCCATAGACAAGCCCGGAAGCCGCGCGGTGTGATTGCTCCGTTCGCCATGGTCCGTTATGGATGGGGCATGCGGGGATGAATCAAGGCTGCCGCCGGCGTTCTGTCGGCGGCAGCCTTATTTTTGATGAAAACTCCTGGCGATGCTGCGGATGAACCCCCCGGCGAAGAAACCAGGCGATCGAGG
>NZ_CALIAA010000213.1 GCF_938040765.1 uncultured Fretibacterium sp. | reverse complement strand
AGAAGGACATCCCCTCCTTCCGGGCATTCCTGCCCTCGAGCCTCGCCTACAGCCTGCTGGCCTTCGCGCTGGGGCTCCTGTTCGTCCTGATCTATCTCCTGGTATGAATGACATCGGGGAGGACGGCCTTTCGGCCCTCCTCCCCTTTTTCAGTTATCCTATTCAGCGGATTTGTCCCCCGCCTACTTGAAAACGATCTCTCCGTCGTCCTTGCCCGATTTTCCACCATCCGAAGGCTCGGGGGACCCTTTTTCGTCCGACAACCCGGCATCCGATGGAGCCGCGTCATTGTCATTGTCCCGCTTCTTGGGGGCCGGCGCCGGAGAAGCGTCGTAGTCCGCATCGTGCGCGTTCTTCGTGCGGTCGATGAAGGCCTTGGGCGGTCGCACCTCGAGGTACGTGCTGGAGTTGTTGATCGTGTACCACAGGCCGTCGAACTCCTTCACCCACACGGGCCTGGGGGAGTCGGCGCCGGAACTCTGAAGGAAGAATCGAAGGTACCCCTGCTCCCGAAGCTTGTTGACCACGACGAGATTGAAGTTGTCCGGCGACATCCGATAGTCGTTCTCTGGAGAGGTCCCTGCCGCAAAGCTGCGAAAGATGTGCTGCATCTCAGGGTCCCGCAGGCGCTCCACGAACGTCACCAGGTTGTTCGATTGTTCGATTGGCCTGTCGTAGTGCAGGGCGTAGCGCACCATCTTCGAACCCTCGGCCCGCGTCGCCTCGTCGATGTAGCAGAACACGGCCTCGAAATACAGCTTCAGCGCGCCCTCCGGCGTCCTGCCCTCCTGCTGGTAGCGGGCCTTGAACTCCTGATAGTTCCGCGGGAGCGCGGCCCGGGCCTCCCGTCCGACGACGACGAGCAGAGCCGACAGCGCCAGCACGGCGGAAAGTTTTTTCAAACGCATGCCGTTCACCTCCCCAACATAATCGGTGCTCTACTTGGACCAGTACACATTTTCCACTTTGATGACAAGTTCGAGAGATCTGAAGCTGCTCTCCTTCAGGGACTTGAAGACATGCCCGTAATAGCCGTCCTTGCACCGGTATATGGGGCGCCCTTTCAAGTTGAAGAGGTAATTCTGCTGCTCGTCCCACTCCTTGATGTTCAGGTCCTCCCCGTTCAGGGAGTAGAAGGGTTTTTCGCAGATGAAACATTTCCACTCCGTCAAAGTCGCGTTCACGGAGCCGCCGTCCTTCATGGCGACGAACCGCTGCAGGTTCTTGGAGACGAACTCCATCGTGGCCTCCCCCTCGCGTTTTTTGTCGAAGATGTGCGACTTGATTCCCCCCTTGCACTCCTCCAGACGCTTACCCGCCTCGCCCAGCTTCGACAGCCTGTTGAGCTGGACATCCTGTACCATAAGTTTCTCATCGTCCAGCTTATCCCCTTTGAAGCTGTAATAGATTTTGTCGCACACCCGACACTGGTACTCCACGATCTGCACCTTCGTCACCGCAAAGGCCGTCCCCACGGGGAACAGCACGCAGAACAGCAGAACCGCCAGGAAGGAGAACCCTATCGACCGTTTCATCTGCAAAAACCTCCCTTTTCGTTTTTTGACGTCACGCCGCCTTGCCCTTACGCCCCTTCACAAACAGGAGCCCCAGCAGGACGACAACCCCTCCGAGGAGAGACGCCGCCAGAACGGGCCGGAATCGGATCCATGCAACGGCAATGACCAGGAGCGACCACGCCAGCCCCAGCAGGAAGGCCACAAACCCCGTCCCCGCCCCGACGATGCTTCCCAGGATCGGGATCACGTCTGCGATGACGGAGAGCGGACGGAAGATCGCCCCCAAGCCGACGATGACGACGATCGTTCCCACGACGCGCAGGATCCAGGCCGTGGTCGCATTGTCGCTCTCGGCGCCGGCGAACATCTTCTCCATGCCGACCGTACCCATGTTCAGTCGGCTGAAGGTGTAGCCGTTGGAGGCCGTGAACTTCTCGAAGGTGTTCCCGGCCACCTGCGCGATGATGGACACGTCGGCCGGAGGCGTCTGAGTGAAGGTCACGCGGACATCGCCGATCTGCGGCGAGCCGGGTTTCTCTCCAAGGTAGAGGACGTTGCCCTGCGCGTGGACGTAACGGTCCTGAGGCTGAACCGCGCTCGCCCCGGCATCCCGGACCGCGGCGTCCAGGGATGCCAAGTCGGAGGAGCCCACCGCCGGAAGCACAAGGTTCCCCACCGGGCCGGCCTCCACCAAGAGCCCCTCGAAGATCGCCTTCTTCCTCTCCTCGTCCAATACGATATTCAGCGGAACGGCCCCGCCGATGGAGCGCTTCAGGAAGTCCGGCAGCGTATAGGCCCCGAAGGAAACATTAGACGCGTAGAGCGTCTCGTCCTCGTACTTGGCCAGGACCTTGTTGCGCCCCTGATACTCCGGGTCGCGGAACTCCCCCGAGTCGATCGGTTCGCCGACCCATTCCTGGGTGTAGGTGTAGGTGGTGACGGTCTCCTCACCGCCGCCCAGCTTCTTGCGCTTCTCCTGCCTGGAGTGCTCCTCCCACTGATAGTACTCCACCTTCCGGCTGATGTTGATGGCCGTGGCGGACGCGCCGAAGATGGGGTCCGTGAGCACGTCCCGGGTTTCGGCCCGGCCCGTCGCATAGATCACCTTTCCCGCCAGGGCGGGATCGACCCTGGAGATGTCGTCCACCTCGACCGCGACGCTGCGGGCCTCGTTGATCGCCCCGCCCGTCTTGACGGTCCGGCCCTCGTTCCAATACAGAAGGCACGTCCCCGCCACGACCAGGACAATGCCCGCCACTATCCCCTTGAACGCACCGCCCAGACGGCTTCCCCAACTTGTCTGCGTAGTCTCCGTGTAAGCCATTGTCCGCTTCCTCCTCAAAATAAAGTCAAGCAATCAGCCTCTCTCAAGACCGCCGGGATGGCCCGAAGAAATCTATACGATGATAATGATAGCGTTCGCCGTTTTATGCAACCCCCCCGGGGGTGGATATCCGGGGTGGTTTTTGCCATTCCCCTTGCCTTCCTTTCCGGTGTGCCGCCGCACGCACCGCTTTACAATCCGCCCCCCTTCCCGTATAGTTCAGGAGGCAGCACGAAAGGTATTACCTTTCAGGAAAGAGGGCAATAGGATACAGGATGTCCGGAAAACGTGGGAAAAAATTTCAATCCACCCTTCAATCGCGGCTTCTGCACGAGATGCGGGAGGGGGCCTTCCGCGGCGCGAAGTACCTGCCCAGCGAAAACGACCTGGCCAAACGCATGGACGTCAGCCGCACGCAGCTCCGGGACGCCCTGGCCCGGCTCGAACGCGAGGGGTTCATCAGCCGCCGGCACGGCGTGGGGACGATGATCAACCGGCACGTCCTGGCTCTGGCGGTCCGCATGGACCTGGAGGTCGAGTTCCTCGAGATGGTGGAGCGGTCGGGCTATCGCCCGGATGTCGTCCTCCTTTCAACGGAGCGCCTGCCTGCCGGGGCCGGAGCGGCGGAGCGGCTGGGGCTGGAGGCGGAGGAACCGGTGCTGCGGAACGTGCGGTTGGTGACGGCGGACGGGCGGCCTGCGATCTACTGCGAGGACTACATCCCCTTCCGGATGGTCCGGGCCCCTCTGCCGGACCCTAAGGAGATGGAGCTCCCGATCTTCCATTTTCTCGAGGATCACTGCGGAGCGGAGCCCTGCATGGACCTGACGGAGATCAGGGCCGTGCCCGCGGACGGACGCATCGCGGAGGCGCTGGGGCTTGCGCCCGGGACCCCGCTGCTCTATATGGACGAGGTGGACTACGACGTCGCGGGCCGTCCGATCCTTTACGCCCGGCAGTTCTACGCCGACGGCATCATCCGCCAAACGCTGATGAGCAAAAAAATATAAGTCTTTAAGGAGAGGACCATGAAAAAAGTTGCCGTGATTCTGGGGAGCGACAGCGACCTTCCCGTGGCGGAGCGCGCGTTCGGCGTGCTCCGATCCCTCCGTATCCCCTTCGCCGCGCACGTCATGTCGGCACACCGCACGCCCGACGCCGTGGCGTCGTTCGCGAGGGGCGCAAGGGGCGAGGGGTTTGGGGCGATCATCGCCCTGGCGGGCAAGGCTGCGCACCTGGCGGGCGTCGTCGCCGCGCACACGCGCCTTCCCGTCATCGGGGTCCCGGTCCGGTCCCCCGACCTGGGGGGGCTGGATGCCCTGCTCTCGACCGTCCAGATGCCGTCGGGCGTACCGGTCGCCGCTGTGGCGATCGACGGGGCCGCCAACGCCGCATGGCTCGCGGCCCGGATCCTCGCCGTGGAGGATGGAGCGTTGGCCGCCATGCTGGAGGAGCGCGCCGAGGCCATGGAGCGGGAGGTCGCCCAGAAGGACGCCGCCCTGCGCAAACGGCTGGAGACCGAACCATGACCGCCGGGCGCGAGGACTACGCCCGGTCCGGCGTGGACGTGGAGGCGGGCTACGAGGCGGTGCGCCTGATGGCCGCGTCGGTCGCGCGCACCCGGACCTCGGGCGTCCTGTCGGAGCTCGGCGGGTTCGGCGGCGCGTTCGCGCTCCCGGCCGGCCTGCGCGAGCCGGTGCTGGTCAGCGGAACGGACGGGGTCGGGACCAAGCTGAAACTGGCCTTTCTGACGGGCCGGCACGACACCGTCGGCATCGACTGCGTGGCCATGTGCGTCAACGACATCCTGTGCAGCGGCGCGCGGCCCCTGTTCTTCCTGGACTACATCGCCGTGGGCAAGAACGTCCCGGAGCGGGTGGCGGCCGTCGTCTCGGGCGTGGCCGAGGGCTGCGTCCAGGCCGGCTGCGCGCTGATCGGAGGCGAGACGGCGGAGATGCCGGGCTTCTACGCCCCGGACGAATACGACCTGGCGGGCTTCGCCGTGGGGGTGGCCGAGCGCTCCGAGATGCTGGACCGCAGCCGAGTCCGGGCGGGCGACGTCCTGATCGCCCTGCCCTCGTCGGGCCTGCACTCCAACGGGTTCTCGCTCGTCCGCAAGGTCTTCGATGTCGAGCGGCGCGACCTGAACGCGGCCGTGCCCGAGCTCGGAACCTCGCTGGGCAACGCGCTGCTGACCCCCACGCGCATCTACGCGCGTCCCGTAGCCGCCCTGCTGCGGGAGGTGCCGGTCCGGTCCCTGGCCCACATCACGGGCGGCGGGTTCCACGAGAACATCCCGCGCAGCCTGCCCGACGGTCTGACGGCACGCATCGACCGCAAGGCCCTGCGCGTCCCCCCGATCTTCAGCCTGCTGCAGCGCGAGGGCGGGCTGGACGAGGATGCGATGTTCCGGATCTTCAACATGGGCGTGGGGATGACCGCGGTCGTCGGCCCGGAGGACGCGGACGCGGCCGTGCGGGTGCTGCGCGAGAACGGGGTGGAGGCATACCCGATCGGCACGGTCGTCCCGGGCACGGAGGGCGTCGTGCTGTGCTGAGCGCGCGGATTGCCGTGCTGGTCTCGGGCGGGGGGACCAATCTCCAGGCGCTCCTGGACGCCCGAACCGAGGGCCGCCTGCGGAGCGGCAGCATCGTCCTGGTCCTCTCCAGCCGCGGCGACGCCCGAGCCCTGGGCCGGGCCCACGCCCACGGCGTGCGGGCCGAGGCCGTCGAGCGACGCGCCTTCCCCGACGCGGCGTCGTTCGAGCGGCGCCTGCTGGAGCTGCTCGACGAGGAGCGCATCGACGTCGTGGTCCTGGCAGGGTTCCTGCAGATCCTGAGCGGCGCCTTCGTCGCCCGCTACGCGGGACGGATCGTGAACGTCCACCCCTCGCTGATCCCGTCCTTCTGCGGGCGCGGGCTCTACGGCCTGAAGGTCCATAAAGCGGCGCTGGACGCAGGGGTCCGGATCACCGGCGCGACGGTGCACCTCGTGGACGAGACGCCCGACGGCGGCCCCATCCTGATGCAGAAGGCCGTGGAGGTGCTGCCGGACGACACGCCGGAGACGCTCCAGCGCCGCGTGATGGAACAGGCCGAATGGCGCCTGCTGCCCGAGGCGGTCGAAAGGCTCTGCAGAGACCTTGGGGCTCCGCCCCAAACCCCGCCAAGGGAGCAAGCCCCCTTGGAACCCCTTATATCCTTCCCAGGGGGGGGCGTTGCCCCCCCCT
>NZ_CALIAA010000212.1 GCF_938040765.1 uncultured Fretibacterium sp. | reverse complement strand
TCCTGTCATTTTACTCTCGTCCCTGGCCCAGGTAGGCGGCCCTGATGTCGGGGTCCTCCAGCAGGTCGCGGGACGGCCCCTCCTTCAGAAGGCACCCCGTCTGGAGGACGTAGGCACGGTGCGAGAGCAGCAGGGCCTGACGGGCGTTCTGCTCGACGAGCAGGATGCTGACGCCCTCCTCGTTGATCCGGCGCAGCTCCTTGAATATGTCCCGGATGACGATCGGCGCGAGCCCCAGGGAGGGCTCGTCCAGCAGCAGCACGCGGGGGCGGGCCATCAGCGCCCGTGCGATCGCCAGCATCTGCTGCTCCCCGCCCGACAGGGTGCCCGCGTACTGGCGCAGCCGTTCCCGCAGGCGCGGAAACAGGGAGAGCACCCAGTCGAAGTCCTCCCGGACGGCTTTGGCGTCCCTCCGGGCAAACGCGCCGATCCGAAGGTTCTCCTCGACCGTCAGGGGCGCGAAGATCCTCCGCCCCTCGGGGACCAGGGAGAGCCCGCTGCGGACGACCCTGAAGCTCCTGGAGGACAGGGCCCGCCCCTCCAGGGCCACCGTGCCCTCGGAGAGGCGGACCAGCCCCATGAGCGCGTTCATGAAGGTGGACTTGCCTGCGCCGTTGGCACCGATGACGGCGACGATCTCCCGCTCCCGAAGGGTCAGGGAAAACCCCTGCAGCGCCCGAATCGCCCCATAGCTGACATGAAGGTCCCGGGCCTCGAGCAATACGTCCGCCATCACAATACCGCCTCCTCGTCCGCCTCGTCGTCGCCCTCGCCCAGATAGGCGCCGAGCACCCCGGGGTCGTTCCGAATCTCCTCGGGCGTCCCCTCCGCGATCTTGGCCCCGAAGTTCATACAGATGATGTGCGGGCAGATCCTCATGATCAGGTCCATGTGGTGCTCGATGACCAGGGTCGTCAGGCGAAACTCCCGATGGATGCCCGTGATCAGATCGTTCAGGGCAAATACCTCCTCGGGGTTCATCCCCGCCGCCGGCTCGTCCAGCAGCAGCAGCTTCGGGTCCAGCGCCAGGGCGCGCGCAATCTCGAGCCTCCGCTGCATCCCGTAGGGAAGCGTCCCCGCGGCCTGCCGGGCGCGGTCCGCCAGCCCCACCCGCTCCAGAAGCTCCATGCTCTTGGAACGGATGTTCCGTTCGACCCCGGCCCAGTGTCCGGCGTGGAGCAGGGACTCCCAGAAGCCGTAGTGGTACTCGGGATCGGGGCGGTAGCCCGGGAAAAGCTGCCCCCTCAAGTCCTCCCGAAAGGAGTAACGGAAGCGGTTCTGCGCGGCGGTCATGACGTTCTCCAGCACCGAGGAGCGCCCGAAGAGCCTCAGGTTCTGAAAGGTTCGGGCGATCCCGAGCCGGTTCACCTGATACGCCGCCATGGGCGTGATGTCCTGGTCCCGGAACCAGATGCTTCCCGCCGTCGGATTGTAGACGCCGGAGACGATGTTGAAGACCGTCGTCTTTCCGGCTCCGTTGGGGCCGATGATGCCGGTCAGGGCGTTGTCCATGATGCGGAAGCTCATGTCCCGGACGGCGTGGACCCCGCCGAAGCGCATGTCGACGTGCTCCAGTTCCAGAAGCACCTGGTCCGTCCCGATATCCCGCGGCATGGCTATCCCCTCCTCCCGGACCCGGGCAGGAAGCTCCAGATCTCCCGGTCGCCCAAAAGCCCCTCCGGCCGCACCACCATGATGACGACCAGCAGCAGGCCGTAGATGAGCATGCGGTACTGCGAGATGTCCCGGAAATACTCCATGACCGAGGTGACGATCGCCGAGCCCAGCAGGGTCCCGCTCATGGAGCCCAGCCCCCCGAACACCACGACCGCCGTCAGCTCGGTCGATTTCATCATGTCGAACATCGACGGCTGGATGAAGTTCATATACCCCCCCAGCAGAGCGCCCGACACGCCGCAGTAGAACGCGGAGATCAGGAGCGCCTTCATGCGGGACGCCGTGGTGTTGAAGCCCATCAGCGAGGCGGCCAGCCGGTCGTCCCTCGAGGCCTTGAACTCGCGCCCCAGGCGGCTGTCGATGAGGTTGAACGTCAGGAGGGTCAGGACGGTGAAGCAGGCAACGGCGACGCCCCGGGTGGTATAGGAGTCGATGCCCGGAAAACCGCGCGCTCCCCTGGTGAAGGACTGCCAGTTCTCGAGGATCAGTCGGATCGCCTCCCCCAGGCCGATGGAGGCGATAGCGTAGTAGTCGCCCGTCAGGCGCAGCGTCGGCATTCCGATCATCCAGGCCACGGCCACGGCCACAAGGCCCCCTGCGACGATGGCGGGCAGCCAGTGGACGCCGTACCTGACGGTCAGAATAGCGGCTGTGTAGGCCCCGAGCGCCATGTAGGCCGCGTGTCCCAGCGTGAAGATCCCCGTGAAGCCGGTGAGGAGCGACACGCCCATGGCGGCGATGCAGTTGATGCAGAGCAGAATGATGATGCCCTCCTGATACCCGCCCAGCGGGTACAAGGCCAGGGCCAGGCCGAGGAGGATCACGGCGGTGTTTCCAAGCAGGCTCCTCTTCACGATGCACCTCCTAGATCTTGTCCCCGACGCTCTTGCCGAAGAACCCGGCGGGCCGGACCAGCAGCATGACCACCAGCATGGAGAAAACGACCATATCCCGCATCTGGCTGCTGACGAACCCCGCGGTGAGCATCTCCGCAAGGCCCAGGATCAGGCTGCCCAGCACCGCGCCGGGCAGCGAGCCCAGGCCGCCGATCACCGCGGCGATGAACGCCTTGATCGTGATGTTGCCGAGCTGCGGATAGAGCGAGTACTTCGCGGAGAGGAAGATCCCGCCCACCGCGGCCAGCAGCCCCGCGACGAAGAAGACGATGCCGATCAGGAGCGTCACGTTGACCCCCATCAGTCCGGCCGTGCGCAGATCGCACGCCGCCGCACGGATGGCCAGTCCCCAGCGCGTGCGCGACAGGAAGAGCTGGAGCGCCCCCAGAAAAACGACGGCAACAGCCAGCGAGAGGATGTCGGAGGCATTGACCGTGACCCCGCCGCCCAAGCTGAACACCCCGGACGGAAACGTGTCCTGCGGCAGGGCCCGGAAGCGCCCGCCCACCACGATGACGAAGATATTCTCGATGACGATGCTGACGCCCATGGAGGCGATCAGCAGGTAGAGCGTCATGGAGGTGCGCTCGCGAATCGGTTTGTAGGCCAGGCGTTCGGTCAGGACGGCCACCAGGCCCGAGGCCAGGATCGCCCCCGCAGACGCCAGGACGATCCCATATCCCTGCTGTGTCAGAAGGTAATAGCAGGCATATCCCCCCACGACCAGAAAACCGCCGTGCGCGAAGTTGGAGAAGAGCAGAATGGAGTACACCAGCGAATACCCAACGGCGATGAGCGCGTAGACCGACCCCAGGGAAAGCCCGTTGATGATCTGTTGAAGCAGCGTTGACAGCGTAATGGCCAAAAGACATCATCCCTTCGTGCCCGAACCCTCGTAACCGAATGCCAGGCCCCTTTCGTCCCGAGCTTTTTGTCCTACTCCGGACGTACCTTCCTGAAGAACAGCGCCTTCCTCTGTTCGGGATCGCACTTCAGCATGACGCCGTCCTTGTCCTTGGGGTTATGGAACTCGTCCATGGTCAGGGTGCAGTGCAGCAGCTTGAGGTTTGCCGTCTGCTCCAGGGCGTCGCGCACCTTGACGGGGTCGGTCGACTGAGCCCGCTCGATCGCGTCCTTCAGCCAGTAGACGCAGTCGTAAGCCATGATGGCGTTCATGAACTCCTGACACTCCGTGCCCGTCCTCTCCTTGTACTTGTCGAAGAAGCCCTTCAGTGCGGGGTCGTAGCGGTCCACATGGCTGACCCAGTAGGTGTCGCCCAAAGCGTCGCCCGCAATCTCCCACATGAAGTCGCCGTACCCGTCCCCCCCGACGATCGCGGTCCTGATCCCGAGCTCGCGGGCCTGCTTCACGGCCAGGGGCAGGGACTTGCCCATGAATGGGAAGATCAGGACATCGGCGCCACTGTCCTTGATGTTGGTCAGCTGGGAGCGGAAGTCCACGTCCTCGCCGCGGAACCCCTCGTCCGCAACGATCCTGCCCCCGAAATCCTCGAAGCCCTTCACGAAGAACTCGCGCTGGCCCTGGGAGTAGTCGCTCGACACGTCGTAGAGGACCGCGGCCTTGGACGCCCCGAGGTCCCTGGCGGCGAAGTAGGCCATCATGCGCCCCTGATAGGGATCCAGGAAGCAGATGCGGAAGTTGTAGGGGCGCACCTTTCCGGCCTCGTCCACGGTGACCAGAGGGTTGGTGGGCAGGGTGCCGAGATGGGAGACCCGCCCCCTGTTGAAGACGGGGGCCGCCGCGATGCACAGCCCGCTGCCGCTGGGACCGATGGCCGCTACGACCTTGTCCTGCTCCACAAGCCGACGCGCCGCGTTGACCATGTCCTCCTGTCGGGTACGGCAGTCGTACATGACGACCTCCAGTTTTCTGCCCAGGACGCCGCCCGCCGCGTTGATCTCATCCACGGCGATCTTGACGGACTCCACCTCCGCGATCCCG
The DNA here is from genome assembly GCF_938040765.1 of uncultured Fretibacterium sp. Classification (GTDB taxonomy): domain Bacteria; phylum Synergistota; class Synergistia; order Synergistales; family Aminobacteriaceae; genus CAJPSE01. Next base: position 1,528 of record NZ_CALIAA010000212.1, on the reverse strand, counting down.
TAGGCCGCGAAGTCGCCCGTCACCGTCGCGATCTCGCCCACCCTGATCGTGTCCGCCCCCCACACGGGAGAGGCGGCGCAAAACAAAAGCACCGCCGCGCACAACATCAGCCTTCTCACTGCAGATCCCTCCTTACGTCACTTTTGTCAAGTCCGGAACGGTTTGGCAGAATTGTTGCCTTATTCTATTGTATTCCGCGCCGGCCGTAAAGACACGGCCCTCGGAAATTCCGCGCTTGTCATCCGTCATCCGGCGGCTTCCTGTGTTATCATAACAAGGGAAACGGGGCGCTGACCCCTCTTTTCCCGGAATCCTTTCGGCACTTCCAGGATAAGACGTCCAGCCTTGCTGAAAGGGGTCCTTCGTAATCGGTTCGTCTGCGCAGCCTCAAAAGCAAGCTCGTCGTGGCCGTCGGAGGTTTTTCCCCCGTCGATCCTGGTCCTCTCGACGGGCGTCCTCCTGAGCGTCGACGCGCAGGTCCGGAACCATCTTCAGGAGAATGCCCGGCACAGCCCGGAGGGTTGCTACAGCCTCCTCAGGATTTACGAACAGGAGTCCCCGGCTCGCGCCCAGCGCCTCGCCGAAAGGGACACGTCGATCGAGGCGATGCGCTCCGGGGGAATGGATCGGGGAAGGTCATTCAGTTGCTCGACCGCCTCATCTGCCGGATCGAGCATAAAAAATAAGCACGCGGGCGGAAAATTTCGATATCCGATACTTTTAGCTGAGAGGGGAAACAACCATGAGCAAGCCTATCATCGGCATTCTGGGGAGCGTCCGGCGAGACCCGGACTCCGACTTTGTGTGTGCCGACCGCAGCTGCACGAACACGACCTGCGTACGTGCCATAGACGGCAACGGCGGCGTCCCTGTCATCCTGCCGGTTCCCGAGGACCCAAGGCTTTCGGACCCCGCCCTGGCCCTGTGCGACGGCCTGCTCTTCCCCGGAGGCTGGGATGTGGACCCCCGCCACTACGGGGAGCCGCCCCACGCGATGCTGGGGCCGGTGCAGCCGGAGCTGGACGCCTTCTGGTTCCATGCGGCAGCCTACGCGTCGGAGCACCGTATTCCCATGCTGGGCATCTGCCGCGGCATGCAGCTCCTGAACGTGGCCTGCGGCGGCAGCCTCTATCAGGATATCGGAGAGCGCGCCGAGAAGAACCTGCTGCACATGCAGCAGCTGCGCCGCGACACCCCGATGCACAAGGTCCTGATCGAGCCGAACTCCCGCCTTCGGCACATCCTGGAGGCCGAGAGCGCCTACACCAACACGCTGCACCATCAGTCCGTCAAGGTCCCGGGTAAAGGCCTCGTCCTCACCGCCCACGCCGAGGACGGCATCGTCGAGGCCTTCGAGAGCCCGGACGGCCTGATCGTGGCCGTGCAGTGGCATCCGGAGGATCTTCTGAGGACGGTCCCGGTCATGAACCGCCTCTTCATGGACCTCTGCGACCGGGCCCTGGAACGGCGAAGAGCCCGTAACTGATCTTTCGGACGAGGCCGGGTCCCGTCCGTTGAGGACGGGACC
>NZ_CALIAA010000211.1 GCF_938040765.1 uncultured Fretibacterium sp. | reverse complement strand
ACGATATCCAATACCTCAAGGGCCTCCAGAATGCTCAGAGGGACGTTCGCGAGTTGGCGAACTCCTTGGGGCGGGCGATCCGGGCGATTTTCTTCGACGTCCCGATGCAGACGATTTTTGCCGCCGGCTACGCCAGGACGGCAGAGGAGGCCGACGACAAAACCGGGGTGTTCTTCAAGGAGGTATCCCTAAAGGGGCAGACCATCTTCATGTGATGTATGATTTGAGAACTTATTATACGGCATCAGGCTATGAAGCGTGTCTCAAAGACTGTGCGTCCTGCAGTCCACGAATTCCGTCCGTGAGGAACTGCTACGCCTCTGGAAGGGAACGCTGGCTAAAGAGCGCTATGATGGAGACCTCAAGTCCTATCTTAGTACGGATCCGGACATCATGCGGGACGCCAAAAGGATAGAGGATTTCTTCAAGGAGTGGCGTTGAGCCATGCGGCGAGGTCAACCTTTCTTTGCTGTTCGTCTGCTCCTTGCAGTCTTTTGCTGTGCTGTTGCCGCGGAGCCGGTCCAGGCGTTCCCCTTTCAAAAACACCTGAGCTTCCAGAGGCAGTATATATGGGGAGTGAGTACGGAGGCCAGCAGGGAGATTCACTCGGCGATCATCGACACCGTTCCATGGAAGAACGGGAACCATGCGGGCGGATGGGGGCATCGGGAACTTTGGGGGCATTCCGACGACTGGTTTTATCGAGGTACCCTTCCTAAAGAAGAGGTCTTGCAGGACATCCAAAACAATGTCTTGAAGGCTCATCCCGAATGGTCGGAAAAAATGGTGCAAAAAGAGGTCTCCGCAATCTACAAGGAAGCCGTCTCCATGACGGGGCAGGAACGTATCGCGACGGAATTGGGGAGACATTACCCCCATCTGCCCCGCTCCGAGGCCATGGCCCTTGCGGAACAGATCCATGCCTCGCATGTGGTGGGCGACAGCCAAACCTCGGCCGGGGTTGGGGAGGGGGTCGACCTCAATAAATGGAAAGAGGTCCTGAAATCGCCGACTTTGACTGCCGTAAGAGCTCAAAACGAGACAATGATAGC
>NZ_CALIAA010000210.1 GCF_938040765.1 uncultured Fretibacterium sp. | reverse complement strand
CCAGCCATGTGGAAAGGGGGAAAAAATAGTAGTGAGAGGGGTTCATCCGATCAGGCGCCCCCTTTCCGATTGTGTCGTTCCCGAGCCCGGCTTCCATACCCCGGATGCCCGGTCGTAATGGACGAGACTTTTCTCCAGAGCCCAGCCCAGAACCACCCGGCGCATCTCCGCCAACCGCGCCCGGTCGGACAGATCGGGGTCCCTGCCGTCCTTCAGGGCGCGAACCAGCTCCCGGTAACGCGCCATCCACTCCCGGCGGAGAGACCAGGCGAATGGGAGGAACACGGTGCAGATAAAGAGCGCGATGGGGATTCGGACCCACAAACCGGGCATATTTCTCAATGCGTATTCGGCAGACAATGTATTGTAATTATATGGTAAATAAAACGTCTTAAATTCTGTGACTCCGGAAATCCCCCCCGTTGCCAACCAAAGCAACAGCGTTGCCAACAAAAAAGCGGCGAACTGAGCCTTGAAGTAATAGGCTGCGGCCCTGAGCTCGGGGACATCCCAAAACCAGGCCCTCGTCCGGGAAAAGCTGTAATCCACACCCCATCGGCTTCGGGCCTGAACATAAATCGCGTTCAAGCCGCCGTACCACAGCGACAGCATCTCCTCATCGCTCAAGACCTCCTCGTCGTCCGCATCGAACAGGCCGTCTATGGGCGCCTCGAAATAGATCAGCCACACCCCCAGCAGCAGAAGGGTCAAGGCCGTCTCGAGGCAGAGATACAGGTGCTCCCACCAGAACGCGGACAGGCCCGCGACGATGCCCGACGCGATGAAACAAAGCTGCTTCATCGCCCCCATGACGGCGAAGTTTCCATTTCCGGCCCCGGGCCGGGCGCTGCGATACCCCCATGCCCGCCAAAGATTCATACAGGGCGAAGGCAGCATCCAGGCCGATGCCCCCGCCAGCCACAGAAGCCCCAGCACGGAACGCAGCGGCGTCATTTTTTCGTCTTCCCACCCAGCGCCTTTACCGCCGCCTCCGTCGCGGCCCGGTAGGCCCTCTCTATTTTTTGAATTATCGGCAGGGTCTCCCCTTTACGGAGCCTTTCCGCAACGGCACCGCTCAGCGCCCGAATCTCGGGGAGGCCCAACAGACGCTCTCGGTCCTCCGCCTCACGCCCCTCCCTCAACATCGAATGCACCTTGAGGAAAACCCAGACCGAGGCCAAGGCATCGTTCATGCAGTCGATCTCGACCGTCTTGTCGCCCGAAATCCAGAGCCCGCTCAGCAAGCCGAGAGAGACCTCATCCCCCGAGGTAGAAAAGATGGCCCTCACCACGCACGAGCTCTCCCACGATATCGCAATGGGACCGAAATTTCCGTCCGCCGAGGGCTTCACCCTCATGTTCCCCAGCCCACAGACGGTCGAGGAGGCGATGTCCACCCGCGCCCCCCTGGGCAGGGTAATCCGCCCCATGACAGCCCTTCCGACCGAAAAATCGAGGGACGCGCTATTGCCGAAACGGCTGGAGAGATGCACGGGGCCGGAAACCGCCTTCTCCGGAACAGATACCTCGAAAAAATCGGCGGCCCCGTTTGAATTGTCCACCGCCGCGACACCCCCCGCAAACACGACCTGAAGGGCGACATCCAGGTTCTCTCCCTCCACTCTCAGTTTGTCCGTCCCAATACGCGTGATGGAGTGCAGGACCGGAACGCGGGAGCGGAGGCTCTGGACCTCCACGCCGTAGTTCCTGCGTCCTCCGATCGACAGGGAAACGACCCAGGCGCCCTCGGAGACCTCGTTCGGGCACAAAAAGACAGCCTTGTCGCCGTCCAGAAGGCGCGGCCTCACGTTCAGAGGATCGGAGTGCTCCTTCAGCGATTCGCGCAGCACAATCCAGGTATCCTCCGCGTTTGCCTTCCTCAGTTCCTCGCACCGGACCTCAATCTCCTCCCCCGGAGCGATAACGTCAGGGACCTCCCGCGCCGGGTTGAAGAACGACACGCGGGGCATCCGATGCACATTCCATAGCTTCGTCGGCCTCAGCCGGTCGGAGTCGTTCACGTCCAGGAGACCGTCCTGGTCGTCATCCCTGTCCTTGTAATCGAAAATTCCGTCCCCATCCGTGTCCGCAGGGCGTCCGCCTCTGAACATCCCCTCCACATCGTCCGGCACGCCATTGCCGTCGCTGTCCGTATCGAGAAAATTGGGGATGCCGTCGCCGTCCGTGTCGTTGCGGGGAAAGAACTGCTCGAAGGGCAGTTTGAATGACAAGATCCTGTCGAAGGGGTAATATTCAACGAAGTCGGGGATGCCGTCGCCGTCCGCGTCGGAGTTCCGGTCCAGCCACACGGCGCCCTTGGGAGAGTTGCCGGGGTTGACCGCATTCCGCCAGGCGGAGTCGGAAAAGGTTCCGGCCTCGCGGTACGGCTCCAGACGGCGCAGTACCGTCAGCAGTTCCATGAGGTCGGGCAGGGTGTCGTCATCCGTGTCCTCATACCCCCTGTCCATGCCCAGAAGGTCGTGCAGCTCGTCCGGGATGCCGTCGGCATACTCGTCCTGAAAGATCAGCGCGCGGTAACGCCACTTCTGTGCGGCCTCCGCCAGGGTCATAATGGTGAACCAGTACACCCCGGGACGGGGAATCTCGCACTGTGCCCACGTCCAGTCGCTGGCCGGAAGGCCCGGCATATTGAAAACGGTCAGGGGCTCCTCGTTCTTCCCCGTCTCGACGCTCATGACGGGGTTCATGAACGGCGTGTGGGCGACCAGGACCGAATAGGCCCCCGTCCTGTCGAAGCGGATAGCAAAACAGTCGCTGTCACAGCCGGCGCTGTTGTCCACGACGCCCGACATGGCGGCGGGCATCGCGGCGGGAGCTTCCCTGAATTCCGCAGTGTCGATGCCATTGTTTGAAGCGCACCCCGTCTCGGCCTCCGCGTATTCCGGGTAGGCACCCCGCGACGGGTCGAGCGGACCGGCGTCCCAGACGTCGGGAGTCCCATCCCCATCCGTATCGCTCTTGAATGTCCTCATGGGCCCCGGATCCGTATCCGGCAGTCTGAGCCCAACAGGAGCCCACGGGTCGTACAGGGCTTTGAATCCCGCTTCAATGGCGGCATTTGCCGCCTCGAAAAGCTCCTGCGGCACATCAGGCAAATGTGTGGTCCGAGCCGAGTGCTCCGATAGTTGGGAGGTCAGGTAATCCGGGTCTCTGGACAACCCTTTGGCGACGAGGTGACCCAATCTCCGAACCTCCGGCAGCGCCAGCAGCACTCTTCGGACCTCCGCCTCCCGATCCTTTACGGATCTGTACGCCGACACCACAGGCCAGATGATCGCCAGTGCCGTGCTCATGCTGTCGATCGTCACCGTCTCGTCCCCGGGGATGTAGAGACCGCTCAAAAAAAAACGTGCCTCCTCCTTGCCTTTGCGCGGGGGCAGAAAGGTATGCAGGCTGCACATCTCGTCCCGAGGCAGTTCCAGAGGGCCGAACCGCCCGTTGGACGCCGGTTTCGTCTCCTCATCGTGGAACGATAGAGAAACGGTCAGGGAAGACAGTTCTACAGAGACTCCCTCAGGCAGGACAATCCGGCCGCCTACCCCCTGCTTCCCAAAAAATGAGATGAGAAACGACGACAGCAGAAACGCCCCCGAGATAAAAAGGAGTACCCAGCAAACGGACCGCATTTTCACGTTTCATCGCCCCCCCTTGTCCAAGGCCATTGTTTGTGCAGGCTGCAGAACAGCGTTTCCCCCGCCTCCCGCATCGCCTCGAAGAACCCGGCGGCATGGGCGTTCCGCCCCTCATGCAATGCACGGGACAGAGCCTGACATCGAGGCATCCACTCGCTGTAAACATCAAGCGACAATAGGTAGCGGGTACAGAACCATCCCCAGACATACAATAAGCCATAAGATGCCCAGCGAGAACCGCAGAGTCGTCATCTCCTTCCACCAAAGGTAAGGAAAAGAGGCAGGTGTATCGCAAGCGCTCCCACGATAAACCAAAAGGTGTACTCATCCCAGATGACTCCCAGCCCCAACAGGACGCCGCTGCAGGTATGCAGAACCAATTGGATTGTACGACACCAAGCATCGCTCTCAAAAATGGACGGACTTCGCCTATTACTTTGAGATGCACGCCGCAGCCATGTGCAGGGAACGGGAAGCATCCAGACCAACGTAACGATGACCCACAGCAGGCTCAGCGCCAATCGCCGGCTCATCATCCGATTATCCGCCCCTTTTGCGCATTCAGCTGCCAGACGCCCCGATCCCGATCGTAGCGGACATAGCCGCTGTTCACACCCCATCCCAGAACGGTCCGGCGCATCTCCGCCATGCGCGCCCGGTCGGAAAGGTCCGGGTCCCGCCCTTCCTTCAGTGCAAGAATCAGCTCCCGGCAGTGCGGCATCCACTCCCTGCGGATGGCATTGGCGAAGAAAAAGAATACGACGCAGAACAAGACCATCATAACGTCGAACCATACGTCAAGCCAGGAAAACGAGGAAGATGCCGCATTTCGAGCAAGTTCATATGTCAAACCCCGGAAGCTCGCAACAGTTCCATACAAGTGCGCCACTG
>NZ_CALIAA010000209.1 GCF_938040765.1 uncultured Fretibacterium sp. | reverse complement strand
TTGCCTATAGATGTTTTGCATACTTCTTGTTGGTAAAATATGCGTTTTTTAATCAGCGCTTCCCTAAATTCGATCGACGGCATGTCGTGACATCACCTTAAGAACAGGGGACGGGGCCAAAAAAGATTTTTTGAGATTTTCGCTTGCGGCCCCGTCCTTTATCCTCCTGCTGAAAGGAGTTGCAGTTCATGACGGACAACAGCAACAGGAATTCCGGGCAAAAGGACAACTCCGTCTATCTGATCTCCATCGCCGTCACCCTGGCGGTCGTGGCATGGGGCTACTGGGCCCCAGAGAACTTCGGCGCCTTTGCCAAAGCGCTGTTCACCGGCCTGACGAAGTACTTCGGCTGGGGCTACCTGCTGACGATGAACGTCTTCGTGCTGTTCTGCCTTTTTATGGCCTTCGGCCGCTTCCGTCACGTACGCCTCGGACTGCCCGAGGACCGGCCGGAACACAGCAACATCTCCTGGTTCGCCATGCTGTTCTCCGCCGGCATGGGCGTCGGCCTGGTGTTCTACGGCGCGGCCGAGCCCCTGATTCACTTCGGCAACGTGCCCTTCGGCGCGGAGCCCGGGTCGATCCAGGCAGCGCGCGATGCCATGCAGATCTCCTTCTTCCACTGGGGGCTGCACCCCTGGGCGGGCTACGCAGTCATCGCCATGCCGATGGCCTATTATCAGTTCCGCCGCAACTCCCCGGGCCTCATCAGCTCCCTGTTCATTCCGCTCGTCGGCCAGAAGGCCGTTGACGGCGCCTTCGGCAAGATCGTCGACGTCCTGGCTATTTTCGCAACACTGGCCGGCATCACCACCTCGCTAGGGCTCGGTACCCTGCAGCTCAGCAGCGGCCTGAACGAGGTCATGGGGATGGACAAGACCGTCATGATCCAGATCGTCATCATCGTTTTCCTCGCCGTCTTCTACACGGGCTCGGCCGTGATGGGCATCGACCGCGGCATCAAGTGGGTGGCCAACTTCAACCTTCTCGTGTGCCTGGGGCTGATGGTCACCCTGTTCCTCGTCGGGCCAACGCTGCCCATCGTCGACTCTCTGATGACGGGCATCGGCGACTACGTCAGCGGACTGATCAAGGAGAGCTTCTCCATGGCTCCCTACGGCGGGCCCTACGAATCGCACCTGAAGAACTGGACCCTCTACTACTGGGCCTGGTGGATCGCCTGGGCGCCCTTCGTCGGTTCCTTCGTCGCCCGCATCTCCCGCGGCCGCACGATCGCCGAGTTCGTCGCCGGAGTCCTCATCGTCCCGGCGCTCGGCAGCTTCACCTGGTTCGCTATCTTCGGAACGTCCGGACTACACCTCCAGCTGGTTCAGGGCATCGACATCGCCGCCCAGGTCACGAAGGACATCTCCGTGGGCGTTTTCGCCCTCTACAAATACTATCCCCTTGGGTTCATCATGTCGGTCCTCATGCTGGTCCTGATCACGACGTTCTTCGTCACCTCCGCCAACTCCGCCACGTTCGTGCTGTCGATGTACTCCAACCACGGCGACCTCAACCCCTCCAAGTCCAAGATGGGCGTATGGGGCGTCCTGATGGCCGCGCTGGCCATCGTGCTCCTGATGACCGGCGGCCTGCAGAACCTGCAGACCGTCTCCCTGGCCGCCGCGCCTCCCTTCGCGATCATCATGGTCTGCGCCTGTGCTTCCCTGTGGAGGAGCCTGGCAAAGGACGAGACGGAGGGAAAACTTTAAGGGCACGGGATGCCGCTGTCGGCCCCCAACAAAACCTCAGGGCTCCGCCCTGAACCCGCCCAAGGGGGCTGGCCCCCTTGGGAATCCCGGATTTTGAAACTATCATCTTCGAGGGCGCCCCTGGCGGCGCCCTCCTTCTATCCCCGGTTCTCATTCTACCCTCGGAGGTACGTCAACGATGGAAAGCTCTCTGCTGCTTTTTTCGCACGAGCGTCCCTGCTGGGACGAGGAGACCCTGGCGCTTGCCGGCGAGGACCCCCACGCGCTGAAAGAGCTCGAGGACTCGGGCGCCCTCATGAGGATCG
>NZ_CALIAA010000208.1 GCF_938040765.1 uncultured Fretibacterium sp. | reverse complement strand
CCGGGAGGAGATCAGGGACGAGGTCCGGCGCGTCGAGATGGAGGGCGCGGACAGGGCCGTCCCGGTCCCCGGCGCGCACGAGTTCATCGCCTGGCTGAGGGACTGCGGGAAACCCTGGGCCGTCGTCTCGCGGAACTGCCGGGACTCCATCCTGCTGGCGGCTGAGCGGTGCGGGATCGAGCTTCCTCCCGTCCTGCTCACCCGGGAGGACCCCGCCGTCAAACCCGAGCCCGAGGCGCTGTTCCTGGCGGCCGAACGCCTGGGTGTCGCCCCGGACGACTGCGTCATGGTGGGGGACTTCATTTACGACATGCTCGGCGCGCGGCGCGCGGCGGTCCGCTGCGTGCTGGCCGGACGGGACAACGTGGAGTGGGGCGGCCTTGCCGACGCGGCCTACCCCACGCTCCGCGGTTTCCTGGCGGCCCTGAAGGCCCCCTCGCCCCTCGTCCCCTGGGAGTACCGCAGCCTCGCTGCGGAGAGAGGAGAGGACTACCTCCGCGCCGTGAACCGGCGCCTATGGATTCTGCCGGAGGCGGGCGCGCTCCGCCAGGCCCTCCGATTGGCGCGGCGGGGCGCGGTCTATCTGTCCGTTCCGAAGGATGCCCGGCTCCGAATGGAGGACTGGGAGGACTCGAGCCTTCCGCCCCGCCTGATCGACCGTCCCCTCCCGGAGGTCCTGCGGGAGGTCCTGGTCCCGCGCTGGCCCTGCGTGCGGGTCCTGACCGAAACGGACCCCGCACCGGCGAGGCTGTCGCCCGTCACGGTTCCCGACCTCTCGGACGCCGATCCGGACGCCTTTCTGTCCGACATGTCGGGCAGCGACCTTCCGTCATGAGGGCGCGTCATGAAGGAGTTTGAAGTCCCCCTGGCCGAGCGCATGAGGCCCCGGACGCTCGACGAGTACTGCGGGCAGAGGCATCTGATGGGGCCGGGCGCGCCGCTTCGGACGCTCATCGAGGCGGGGCGAGTACCCAGCTGCATCCTCTACGGGCCCCCGGGCGTCGGCAAGACCACCCTCGTGCGCCTGATCGCCGGGCGTACCGAGCGCAGTCTCCTGGAGATCAACGCCGTCACCGCGAAGGTCGCGGAGCTGAGGGACCTGGTGGAGGAGGCCAAGCGCCTCAAGGCCATGAGCGGGGGAACCTCCGCAGTCGCGTTCGTGGACGAGCTCTATCACTTCAACAGCTCTCAGCAGAACGTGCTTTTGCCCTCCGTGGAGAGAGGGGACCTGATCCTGATCGGGACAACGACGGAGAACCCCCGCTACGAGATCAACAAGACCCTGCTCTCCCGGATGATCGTGTTCGATCTCCATCCCTTGGAGGCGGACGATCTGCTGCCTCTGCTGCGCCGGGCCCTGAGGGACGGGGAACGCGGCCTTGGGGGGCTGGAGCTCGACGCGTCGGATGCAGTCCTCCGATCCCTCGCGCTCTCGTCGGGGGGAGACGTCCGCCAGGCCCTGACCCGTCTCGAGGCCGCCGCGGCCTTCGCAGCAGCCTCGGGGGGGACCGAGCTGACGGAGGGGCACGTCGAACAGGTCGCTGGGAGCGCACACATCCGCTTCGACCGGTCGGGCGACGACCACTACGCCATCGCCTCGGCCCTGATCAAGAGCATCCGGGGCTCGGACCCCGACGCCGCGCTCTACTGGCTCTCCCGTCTGCTCAAGGGGGGTGAGGACATCCGCTTCATCTGTCGCCGCATCCTGATATCGGCAGCGGAGGACATCGGGCTGGCGGACCCGGCCGCCCTTCAGATCGCGGCCGCGGCCTCCTACGCCGCCGACATGACGGGCCTTCCGGAGGCCCGCATCATCCTCTCCGAGGCCGTCATCTACCTGGCGGCAGCCCCGAAGAGCAACAGCGCCTACCTCGCCGTCGACAGGGCCATGAGGGCCATCGAGAAGGGGGAACTCCAGCCCGTCCCCCACCACCTCAGGCCCGACGGCAGCGGCTACCTCTACCCCCACGACGACCCGCGCCACTGGCTGCCCCAAAAGTATCTGGAGGTTCCGCGGAGGTTCTACCACCCGGGGTCCCTGGGCTATGAGGAACGGATCGCCTCGCGGCTGCGCCGGCTGTGGCGGCGCTTTTCCGAGCCCCCCGAGTCCCCGGGCGGTTCCGGTTCCACCGGGCCTATGCCGTAAGGACCAGCAGGCCGCCCGCCAGGGCCAGCCCCGCTGCGGATGCGAAGCAGAACCGCGCGGCGCGTTCGAGGCCGAGACGGAGGGAGAGACGCCCGAAAAACGCCCCCGCGGCCGCCCGGGCCAGGACGGCCTTGACCCAGAACAGGGGAAGGTCGACGACGGCCATGAGAAAACCGCCCCTCTCGAACAGATCCAGGGTCGAAAAGGGCGCGAAGAGCGAGACCCCAAGGGCTGCCATGGCAAGCCCTCGTATGGAGTCCGCGGCCCGAGCCGAGGCCGGGCCCTCGTCGTCCCCGAGCTTGAAGAGGGGCAGTACGAGGGCCGTAGCGGCCGCAACGGCCGAGAGCCCCAGGGCCCCCGCCCCCTCCGTGACCGACCAGACGGACCTCGTGACGAAGACCGCGAGCCCCAGAGGGGCCCCCGGCATCCCCTTGCGCCAGGCCACCCAGGACGCGGAGCCGATGACGGCCGCGACGGGAAGGGCCCAGCCCCAAAGCGAGGCCCAAGGGCTTCTTCGTCCCGCCGTCCCGGCCCATCCGCTCAGAAGGAGAAGGGTGGGGATCAGGACGATGTCGATGTCCGTCCCGAGTACCGCCGGAAAACGCCCAGGGGGGATAAAAAGGAAGGACGCCAGGGCCAGGACCCCGGAAAGCGATGAGATGGAAAGTAACGATATGGAGAGCGGCGAGGCAGCCCGATACGAGGGGGCATCACTCCCCATCGGCCCAATCGTATCGGGGGAGGCAAGACCGGCCGCATCCCGGACCGGCGGCAGGGGCGCTCCGCGGAGCCGGGCGACGACGACGCGCGCGATTCCGTCGGCGGTCCGCGCCGCCAGGGCGGCCAGGGGCAGGAGCAGGACGGCGGCGAACAGCCTTATCGGCCACACGGGGGCCCCTCAGGCATCTCCGGAGGACGCACGGCCATTCCGCCGAGGCGCGTCCGGAGGGTCCCGTAGAGGGACAGCCAGGCATCGCCCTCCAGGTCCTCGGCCCGGCTCCGCGGGTCGATGCCCGCCTCCCTCAGGCGCCCTTCCCAATCCTCGAGGCCCTCGAAGCCCTTGAGGTTGTTGAAGAGCGTCTTCCGCCTCTGGGCGAAGGCCCTGTGGAGCAGGCCGCTCCACAGCCCGTCCTCCATCAGGTGAAAGTTCCGGGAGAGCACGATCTCGATCACCTCGGAGTCCACCCTCGGCCTGGGGCGAAAACAGGAGGGCGGAACCCGGCGCACCCGTTCGACCGCCCCCATCACCTCCAGGGCCACCCCCAGAGGGTAGCGTTCCTTCGTGTCCGCCGACGCCGTAAGGCGGTCCGCCGCCTCCTTCTGGACCATGTACAGATGATGCCGGAGCCCCCTCGCCCCAAGGCGCAGCAGGGACCAGATCAGGGGGGTCGTGATGTTGTAGGGGATGTTCGCGACCACCTTTCGGGGGAAGGGGGAGAGGGCCCCGCAGTCCATGCGCAGGGCGTCGCCCCAGTGAAGGGACAGCCGCGGCTCCCGAGAGGCCAGCCCCTCCAGATACGGCCTGAGCCGCTCGTCGAGCTCCACGGCATGGAGATGCGCGCAGCCGCGCTCCAGGAGGGCGCGGGTCAGGACCCCCTGGCCGGGGCCGATCTCCAGGACGACATCCTCCTCCCCTATCGCGGCGCGGCGGACGATATCCTCCAGCACCCCGCGATCCACCAGAAAGTTCTGTCCGTAGCGGCGCAGGGTCCGAAACCCCTCCGCGCCCTCCCCCGGCAGACGGCTCACCGTTCCGCGGGCTCCTTTCTGAGCACGGTCCTCGTCCCGCCGGTCATGGCGAGCAGACGCTCGGGGGCTACGGGGAAGAAGGCGTGGTCCGTCCCCGCGGCGGCCCAGACGACGGGATAGCGGAACAGGTCCTCGTCGAGCAGGGCCGGAAGCCGTTCGGGGTATCCCAGGGGCGGCACGCCGCCCACCCGAAAGCCGAAATGCTCGAACACGAAATCGGGCGGGGCCATTCGGGATCTCTTCCCACCAAGGCCCTTGGCGACCGCCCGCGCATCCACCCTGTTGACCCCGCTCATCAGGACCAGACAGGGGTTTCCGTCCACCAGAAACACCAGGCTCTTGAGGATCTCGCTTGGCGGAACGCCCAGGGTTCCGGCGGCATCCTCCACCGTAAAGATCGTGCCCTCGGCCATCGTGATCGCGATATCCTCAGCTCCGGCCTCGTCCAGGGCGGACCGGACCTTCGACACGGCCCGTTCGGCCTCCTGCGACTCCAACATCGGCAAAATCCCCCTCACCCGTAATCTTTTGCAAGAACGCCCGCCCCGGCCTCCACAGAGGCTGAGTTCCCGGCAGGCGCTTTCATTCTACCCCACCTTCGATTCCAATTCCAAGGAAGCGCTGACCGCCGGCCCCTGTCAATTCCTCGAATGGCTTGAGATGATGCATCGGGTGCCTTTCCGGGGATCTCTTCAAAATAAGAGAAGGGGGCCGGATATCGGCCCCCGCTCTCAAGCTGCATTCGATCCGTTATCGATTATCGTTTTTTCATCCTCGAGACCAGCGGAAGGAGCCCCAGCAGAGCCAGGAAGGCGTAGCCCGCGCTGCATCCGCCGCCACCGCCGCTACCCCCACCGCCGCCAGAGGCTTTTCCGGACGTGACCGTGAAGTTGACGGCCTCGGAAAGGGTCCAGTTCTGGCCGTCCACGCCGGTAAACGTCACGTCCACCTTGGCCTTCACCGGAACGTCCTTGACGCTGTAGGCCGCGTCGAGCACCTTGGCCTGGATATTGTTGGCGGCGCCGTCCCAGGTGAGGGAGAGCTTGGCCGCGTCCAGTTTTGCGGGGTCGAAGTCGAACGTGACGCCGGCGATCTTGAGGTCCTTGTCGACCGCTCCGGCCTTGCCTTTGAGCGTCAAGGTCAGCGTATCCTCCGACCTCTTCGAGGTGTCGATAGCGAGCGCCGCCTTGCTCTGATCTACGCTGACCGGATCTTTTGCGGTGATCTCGAAGGTAAACTTGGAGGATGTCCCCCCATGCTCCATTTTCAGCACAAGCTTTCCCCTATCGCCCGGTTTCGTCCCGGCCGAGAACCCGAAGGCTCCCTTGTCGTTGGTGAGCCCCACCTGGTAGTCAAGACCGGCAGAGGAATCCTTCTGTATCTCGTTGGGTG
>NZ_CALIAA010000207.1 GCF_938040765.1 uncultured Fretibacterium sp. | reverse complement strand
GGTTCATCATTATACAGATTATGAAAAATGGGCGTTTCAGGCCCTAAATCGATCGATGAAAAACAAGAGGTGCATGGTTATGGACTACGCGAGGATTCTGGCAAAGGCCAAGTCTTACGAGAAGGATATGACGAGGTTCCTGCGGGACATGATCGCCATTCCAAGCGAGAGCTGCGACGAGAAGCGGGTCATCCACCGTATCAAGGAGGAGATGGAGAAGGTCGGGTTCGACAGGGTCGAGATCGATCCCATAGGGAACATCCTCGGGACCATCGGGCACGGCAGGCATCTGATCGCGCTGGACGCCCACATCGACACGGTGGGCATCGGCGAGCGCACCAACTGGAAGTTCGATCCCTACGCGGGCATGGAGGACGATGAGCTCATCGGCGGCCGCGGCGCCAGCGACCAGGAGGGCGGCATGGCCGCCATGGTCTACGCGGGCAAGATCGTCAAGGAGCTGGGGATCGAGGACGACTGCACCATCGTGATGGTTGGTTCCGTGCAGGAGGAGGACTGCGACGGGCTCTGCTGGCAGTACATCATCAAGGAGGACAAGCTGCGCCCCGAGTTCGTCGTCAGCACCGAACCGACGGACGGCGGCATCTACCGCGGGCATCGGGGGCGCATGGAGATCGAGGTCGTCATCAAGGGGGTGAGCTGCCACGGCTCCGCGCCCGAGCGCGGCGACAACGCAATCTTCAAGGCGGGGCCGATCCTGAACGAGCTGAGGGCGCTGCACCCGAACCTGAAGGACGACGCGTTCCTGGGCAAGGGCAGCCTGACGGTCTCCGAGATCTTCTTCTCCTCGCCCTCCCGCTGCGCGGTGGCCGACGGCTGTCGCATCTCCATCGACCGACGCCTGACGCGCGGCGAGACGGCGGAGTACGCCATGAATCAGATCCGCCGGCTCCCCGCGGTCGAGGCCGCCGGGGCCGAGGTGCGCATGTACAAGTACGAGCGCCCCTCCTGGACGGGCCTGCTCTATCCCACGGACTGCTACTTCCCGACCTGGGTCATCGAGGAGGACCATCCCGTCTGCGAGACGCTGATGGAGGCCTATTCCGGCCTCTTCAAGAAAAAGGCGCGTCTGGACAAGTGGACCTTTTCCACGAACGGCGTCGCGATCATGGGGATGCATGGGATCCCCTGCATCGGGTTCGGTCCGGGGCACGAGAACCAGGCCCATGCTCCCAACGAGGTGACCTGGAAGGAGGAAATCGTGGCCTGCGCGGCGCTCTATGCCGCGATCCCGAGCCTCTATGCGCAGAAGTACGCGGCCCTGATGCCGGAGCACACGGAGAATATCGTCGAGCGCTGAGGAACACGTTTCTTCATCCTTTCTGTGAGGCCGGGGCGAGAACCGACATCCCGGCCCGGGTTGTTCACTGCAGCCGTATCCGAGACTCCGACGGGGGAGAGGATTTGAGGGGGAGGAATGCGCAGTGAATGATGCTACGGAAAGAGATTTTGTGAAGGAAAATTTTGCGGAAGATGTTCTGCCGGACGGATCGGACGACTCTGCCGATCCCTGCGGGACGATCTACCGGCTCCACGGCATACCGCCGCTGAGGGTTGCCTTTCCCCTGGGGCTTCAGCACGTCCTGGCCATGTTCACCTCGAACCTGGCGCCCTGCTTCATCCTGGCCGGCGTCCTGGGGATGGGAAGTGCCGACAGGGTGATCATGGTGCAGTGCACCATGCTGGTCTCCGGGGTGACGACGTTCCTGCAGCTTTATCCGATCTACGCCTTCGGCCGCGGGAAGGGCCGGCCGCGCATCGGTGCGGAGCTCCCCATCGTGATGGGGACCTCCTTCGCCTTCGTTCCGACGTCCAGCACGATCGGCCGGCTCTACGGGCTCCCCGGCGTTCTGGGGGGTGCCCTGCTGGGCAGCCTGGTGGAGTTCGTCATGGGTTTTTTCATCAGGCCGCTCAAGCGTTTCTTCCCGCCGCTGGTGATTGGAACCGTGCTGCTGGCGATCGGGGCCGACCTGTTGACCACGGGCATGCACTACTGGGCCGGCGGGCTCGGCAGCCTGGATTATGGGAGCCCGTCCAACCTGTTCATCGGCTCGGCCGTGTTCCTGACGGTGCTGGCGTGTCAGCGGTTCGGCGGCAGGATGGTGGCGCTCTCCTCCCTTCTGATCGGGATCCTCCTGGGGTACGTCCTCTCGTTCTTCATGGGGAAGCTCGATTTCTCCCCGATCCTGAACGCCGCCTGGGCGGATGTCCCGCTGCCCTTCCGCTTCCGATACGAATTTCATCCGGATGCCGTGCTCAGCTTTGCCGCGCTCTACGTGATCTCGGGGCTCGAGACCATCGGGAACACGTCGGGCATCACCATTGCGGCCTTCGACCGCGAGGCCACGGTGGACGAGACGGCGGGGGCGATCCTCGCGGACTCGTTCGGGTCCATGCTGGCGACGGTCTTCAATACGCTGCCGAACACCGCGTTCGGCCAGAATGCGGGCATCGTGGCCATGACGGGGGTCGTCAACAAGTTCTGCATCGCCATCGGGGCCTCCGTCCTGGTGGTCGCCGGGTTCCTGCCGAAGGTCGGGGCGCTCTTCTCCATCATGCCCAACCCCGTCTTGGGCGGGGCTTTGCTCATGGTCTTCGCGATGATCGCCATCAACGGGATCAAGCTGATCGCCAAGTCGGGCTTCAGCCAGCGCAACGTCATCGTACTGGGCGTTACCCTGGCGCTGGGAATGGGGTTCGGGGGTGCGCCGGAGGCGGTGCTGAAGAACTTCCCCGGCCCGATTCAGTACATCTTCAGGGATTCCGTGGTGGCGGTCTGCATCGTCGGGATCCTGGCGAACGCGATTTTTCCAAGGGACGAGCAGGATCGTGCGGTCATAGATATCTGAGGAACCGCTGATTTAATTTTCAGGGAAGCGCTGGAGATTTTTGCCCATAGATGTTTTGCATGTTCCCCTTTGGCAAAATATGCGTTTTTGTTTTGATCAGCGCTTCCCTAGAGGAAGGTGAAAAGATGCCGTCTCCCCTGCTGGAAACGCGCAATCTGAAAAAGTATTTCAAGACGAGCAGCGGACTGCTGCACGCGGTGGACGACATCAGCATCAGCATCGGCGCGGGGGAGACCCTCGGGGTCGTCGGGGAATCCGGCTGCGGGAAGAGCACCCTCGGACGCACGGTGCTGCGCCTGCTGGCCCCGACGTCGGGGGAGATATTCTTCGACGGAGAGAGGATCTCCGACATGAGCGACGCTCAGATGCGGGAGAAGCGCTGCGACATGCAGATCATCTTCCAGGACCCCTATTCGAGCCTCAACCCGCGGATGACGGTGTCCGAGATCATAGCGGAGCCCATGATCGTGAACAGGACCTGCGGGAGCAGACAGGAGATGCTGGACCGCATAGACTCCCTGATGGAGACGGTCGGGCTCAGCGAAAGGCTGTACAACGCCTATCCCCACGAACTGGACGGGGGACGCCGCCAGCGCATCGGCGTGGCCCGTGCTCTGGCGCTGAATCCGAAGTTCATCGTCTGCGACGAGCCCGTGTCGGCGCTCGACGTCTCCATACAGGCGCAGATCCTCAACCTGCTCATGGACCTGCAGGACAGGATGCAGCTGACCTACATGTTCATCACGCACGACCTCAGCGTCGTCAAACACATCTCGGACAACATAGCGGTCCTCTACCTCGGCCAGTGCGTGGAGCTGGCGAGCTCGAAGGAACTCTTCGCCCAGCCCCGGCATCCCTACACGAGGGCCCTGCTCTCGGCCATCCCCGTCCCGGACCTGTCCGCGCGCAGCACCCGACACCGGATCATACGGGGCGAGGTCACGAGCCCCATCGACCCGCCGCCGGGCTGCAGGTTCGCCGCCCGCTGCGAGTTCGCGCAGGCCGGGTGCACGGCCGAGACCCCCGCGCTGCACGAGATATCCGCAGGGCATTTTGTCGCCTGCCCCTGGGCCGGGGACATCGAATATCCGTGACGCAGAGGGCCCCGGACGGCCGCCTCGCCGCCGGCGACAGCCCCCGTGGCCTTCGGGCGCCTTATTTCAGCCCGGCGCATCCTTTCAATTCAATCAAGTCAATCGAGCGGGTCAATCAAGCTCGACCGCGAACGCCGCCTCCAGCACGCCCCCGCCGACCGAGAGCGCCTTATCCGATATGGAAAAACAATGGTACCGGACCGCTCGGGGGTCGACGTCCCCGATCTTCATCCCCTCCTTCACGGGGACCGTCGGATGGATCAGGCCGCGCAGCACCCCTCCGATCCTCGCGACGACCGGCTTGTCGCCCACGAATCCCAGGGCCTGCCCGGCCTCGACGAGGTCGCCGATCTCGGACCGGGGCTCCAGAAAGCCGTCGCCCGGGGACCGGACCAGGCGGTCCGTCGTCGCCCCGCCGATCTCGCCCGGGACCCCCGTATCCGGGGCCGCCTCCCCCTTCAGGATCACCCGGCCCAGGTCGTGCCCCCTCAGGGTCTCCACCACCGCATGGACGTCCCGCGGGGCGCGGAACCCCGGCCCCAGTCCGACGACGCGAGGCGCCATGCCGCGCCCCGTCCCGCAGTTCCGCTTGGCCATGATGGCGTCGACCAGCAGGTCGGGCCTGAGCACCTCCAGACAATCGGCCCGCGGGTCCGCAAGGACCCCCACGGCCCCGTCGTCCGGGAGCTCCCGGACCGACGCGATGCGGCGCACCTCCATGCCGTCGACGACGTGGCTGCCGTCGAACATCGCCTGGGCCGCGGACACCGGCCGACGGATCACCATGGGGAGGGCCGTCTCCAGGACCAGCAGCCGGAAGCCCGTCCTCCACAACCTGTAGATCACCCCGGTGGCCAGATCCCCCCCGCCGCGGACTACCGCCAAAGGCATCGCGCCCACCCCCTCGCATCGCGTGCACGCCGGATGTTCCAAACAGAGACAGGGACCCGGAGAGAGCGCCGCAGCATTTCCAGCGAAAAACGAGCGCAAACGCAGCGATCTCCGGTAAAATAGATTATAGAACATCGAGAGGGGAACTCGCCTGAAAGATTTTGGCTCCACAGCTCCGGTCCGCAACGGGGGATGCGGCGCAGAGCCGCTTTTCTCCGGCTCCGCTGCGCTACCGCCGGCTGGGGCAGCCGTGGAAAAAGGGGGATTCCAATTTGTCCGAATTCAAGATCATCGGCACCTCCGTTCCAAGATTGGACGGGATGGAGAAGGCTACGGGGCGGGCCCGCTTCGTGAACGACTACGACCTGCCGGGGCATTGGCTTGGGGGATTCGTCCGTTCTCCCGTCCCTCATGGCATCCTCACGGGGTTCGACAAGGACCCCGCCTTCGACTGGTCGCGGGTCGTCTTTCTCACCGCTGCGGACATCCCGGGCAGAAATTTCGTGCACATCGTGCGTGACGACTACCCCGTCCTGACGGAGAAGCGCGTCACCTACGTCACGGAGGTCCTGGCCCTGCTCGCCGCGCCCGACGAGCCTACCCTCCGTGCGGCGCTCGCGGCGGTCCGCCCCAGGATCGATCCGCTTCCCGCCGCGCTGACGATGGAGGAGGGGCTCGAGGGCAGGGTGAAGGTCTGGGGCGAGGACAACATCCTGGACGAATATCACGTCGACTGCGGCGACGTCAAAAAGGGATTCTCCGAGTCCGACTTTATCATCGAGGGGACCTACGAGACCGGCCTTCAGGAACAGATGTACCTCGAAACGCAGGGCGCGGCCGCCATCCCCCATCCGGACGGAACCCTCGAGATCATCCCGTCCCTCCAGTGTCCCTTCTACGTGCACAACGCCGTGGTCCAGGCCCTGGGGGTCCCCGAGGGGAAGGTCCTGATCCGTCAGCCCGTCACGGGCGGAGGCTTCGGCGGCAAGGAGGACTACCCCTCCATGATGGCCGTCTGGTGCGGACTTCTGGCTCTCAAGTCCGGCCATACCGTCAAGCTGGTCCTCGACCGCAAGGAGGACATCGAGGCCACCCCCAAGCGCCATCCCTCCAAGGTCTATCACAGGACGGGCTTCAAAAAGGACGGGACGATCACGGCGATGGAGATCGACCTGCTCTTGAACGGCGGCGCCTACACCACCCTGACCCGGGTGGTGCTGCAGCGTGCCACCCTGCACGCCGCGGGAGCCTATACCGTCCCCAACGTGAAGATCCGGGGACGCGCCGTGGCCACGAACACCCCCCCAACCGGGGCCTTTCGCGGCTTCGGGGCTCCCGAGGCCTTCTTCGCCGTGGAGCGCCAGATGGACAGGGCCGCGATGAAGCTGGGAATGGACCCGCTGGACCTCCGTCTCAGAAACCTGATCCGCAGGGGCGATCTCTTTCCCTTCAATCAGCGCCTCGAGTCCGGCGCCAGTGCGGAGGCCGTCCTGCTGCGGGCCGCGGAGCTCTCCCACTACCGGGAGAAAAGGGCCCGCTACGAGGCGGAGAGGGCCCAAAACAAGCGCATCCGCCACGGCATCGGGCTCTCCATCGTCATGCACGGAGGCGGATTCACCGGAAGCGGCGAGGACAACATGGGCACGACCGTCCGCGTCGAGTTCCGGGACGGCCGTTTTCTGGTGCTGGCCAGCAGCGTCGAGATGGGTCAGGGCTCGGCGACGATCCTGCCCATGGTGGCCGCCGAGACGCTTGGCGTTGGGCTGGATCGGGTCACCGCCCCTCCCGCCGACACGAACCACGTCCCCAACAGCGGCCCCACCGTCGCATCCCGGACGACGATGTTCGTGGGGGCGGCGACGCACGACGCCTGCCAAAACCTGATCGGGGAGCTGACCGGATTCCTGTCGGACGAGAACGCCTGCCCGCCCTCGGAGATCGCGTTCGAAGAGGGCACGTTCTCGGTCGGGGGACGATCCCTGTCCATTCTCGACGCCGCCTCCGCCTGCGTCGCCCGGCGCGGTGAGCTGTCCGCCGAGGGAACCTACAAAGGGCCGCCGACGGCCAATCCATGGGATGATCGAGGCTTCTCGGGGGATGCCTACAAGGGCTATTCCTGGCTCGCCACGGTCGTCGAGCTGGAGGTCGACATGGATACCTACGAGGCCAACCCCATCCACACCACCGCCGTGGCGGAGATCGGGAGGGTCATCCATCCCGTGCTCGCCGCCGGACAGCTTGCGGGCGGGGTGCTGCAGAGCCTGGGGTGGGCTCACATCGAGGACCTGACCGTCCGGCCCGACGGGGCCTACAGCGCCGCCCACATGAGTTCCTACCTCGTCCCCACGACGCTGGATACGCCGAGGTGGACGATCGACACGATCGAGGACCCCTGCCCCGCCGGGGGGTTCGGAGCCAAGGGAATGGGCGAGCTTCCCTGCAACGGCAGCGCCCCGGCGTTTCTATCGGCGCTGGACAACGCACTCGACGTCTTTGCGGAGCGGGCCCCGGCGACGGGGGAATATCTCTTCGAGCTGCTGGAGGCAAATCAGAGGATCGAGGCCGTGGCCCACTGAGGCTCCGACTGAGGGAGGTTCCAACTGGGGGAGGTTCCATCCGAACCGATATCCGCGGACAAGGGGAGAGACGAGACGATGCACATAGAACTGACCGTAAACGGGGAGCTGCGCTCGGCCGACGTGGAGCCGATGACACGGCTGATCGACATCATCCGGAACGACCTGCGCCTTACGGGGACCAAGGAGGGCTGCGGGGAGGGGGAATGCGGGGCCTGCTCCGTCATCATGGACGGCCGGCTGGTGACCTCCTGCCTCGTCCCGGCCATCCAGGCCGCCGGAAGCAGCATCACGACCATCGAGGGCATCGGGACCCCGGAGAGACCGAGCGACCTTCAGGTCATCTTCAACGAGGAGGGGGCCATCCACTGCGGGTTCTGTACGCCCGGAATGATCGTGGCGGCCCACAGCCTCCTGGAGAGGAACCCCGAGCCGAACGACGACGAGATTCGCCGGGAGCTCTCGGGCAACATCTGCCGCTGCACCGGCTACGGCTCCATCTGCGGCGCGGTCGCCCGCGCGGCAAGCGAGGGCTACGGACACAGAATAGAACCGGCCGCCAACCTCTGCAAAAGCAGGAGCCCCGTCTTCACGGAGGACGAGGCCGGGCGCTACTTCGCCCCGAAGACCCTCGACGAGGCCCTGAGGATCCTGAACGACCACCCCGGCCTTCTGATCCTCTCCGGCTGCACCGACATCCTGGTGGACACGCGGAGCGGGCGCACGACGGCGGACCGGGCCATCGACATCTTCGGCATCCCCGAGCTCCACAGGATCTACAAGGGGGACGACGGCTACATCCACATCGGGGGCAGCGTCACAAACGACGAGCTGGACAACAGTCCCCTGATCAACGAACTGCTCCCGGCCCTGGCGTACTGCGCCCGGCGCTGCGGCGGCCCCGCGATTCAAAACCGGGCCACCGTGGGGGGCAATCTCTGCACGGCCAGCGGGGCGGGGGACCTGCCGGTCGTGCTGCTGGCCTTCGACGCCCTCGTCCTCCTGGCCGGAGCCGATGGAACGACACGCATGAGGACGGAGGATTTCGTGACCGGATATCGACAGACGACCCTGAAGCCCAATCAGATCGTCCAGGAAATCCTGATCCCCCTACCCGCCCCGGGCTCCCGTCAGGCATTCTTCAAAAGGGGGTCCCGAAAGGCCCTGACCCTCTCCCGCGTCTCCCTGGCCTCCTATCTGGAGCTCGAACAAAACAGGGTCAGGGTCCTGCGCTTCGCGGCCGGCAGCATGTCCCCCATTCCCAGACGCCTGAAGCGGACCGAGGAGGCGCTCACGGGGAAGACCTTCGACGCCGCCCTCATCGAAAGGGCCGGGGACCTGGCCGCCGAGGAGATCAGCCCGCGAAAGCAGACCGCCTACCGCAAGAAGATCACCGGCAACCTGGTGCGCCGCTTCTTCGAGGAGATCGTATCGAAGGGCTCCTGATCGCCGTGCGGAGGGCATTTTTTCCGTAGAACTCCCGACTCCCCCGCCTTTGCGATGGAGCGTCTCATAGTGTACAATGGAGGTCGGAATTAAAAGGCCAGGCGGGGGCGTGTCCCCGCCCACAAATTAGAGGAGGTTCGCCGTATGGACTGGGTAAAGGCTTCGGCTACGACCGTCGTCTGCGAGGAAAAGGGCACGACTTTGCGGGATGTCGTCCAGGGGATCATGGACGGGGCGGAGACCCCGGAGGACATCATGGAGATGCTGGACATCGCGAGCACGGACAAGGGCGCGGACCAGATTCCGGAGATACTGGACGTCTTCGTCCCCGTGGTCAATGCATGGAGGAGCGGCGGCTGCGGAGGCGGCTGTTCGGGCTGCAGCGGGGGTTGCTGCGGCGAATGAAGGCAAGGCCGCCCCGCCAAGCACGTTTTCTCTCTCGTTTTACTGTTGCGCTTCTTATTGCGATTGTCGTGAACCTTATGGTGAATGAGGAGGGGTATTCGATGGAACGAACTGGAGTTATCACAATGGCGGGCAACGCGCTGACCCTTGTGGGGCCTGCGCTGAAGGCGGGGGACAAGGCTCCCGACTTTACGGTTCTGGACGAGTCGCTCGCCCCCAAAACGCTCAAGGACTTCAAGGGCAAGATCAAGGTCATATCCGTGACGCCCTCGCTGGATACCCCGGTCTGCGATCTGCAGCTTCATTGGTTCAACGAGGACGCGGCGAAACAGCCGGAGAAGGTTGTCGTGATCAACCTCAGCATGGACCTGCCCTTCGCGGTCAAGCGATTCTGCGCCACGGCGGGGATCGAGAACGTCATGGCGCTCTCCGACCATCGGGACGCCTCCTTCGGGACGGCCTACGGCGTGCTGATCAAGGAGCTTCGCCTTCTGGCGCGCTCCATCTTCATCATCGACAAGGACGACGTGATCCGCTACGTCCGTATCGTGCCCGAGCAGACGAACGAGCCGGACTACGAGGACGCGATCAAGGCCCTGAACTCCCTACTTTAGGCATTCGGAAAATTCTTCACTGCCTCGGAGAGGAGGCCGCGAGGCGGGGGCC
>NZ_CALIAA010000206.1 GCF_938040765.1 uncultured Fretibacterium sp. | reverse complement strand
CCTGCTCGAACAGACCCTCTATGTCCGCCAGGGCCTGAAAGGATCGCCATTTGGCGAACAGAGGCTTGATGTCGTAGACCTTGCTGGAGCCGTTCTCGAACTCGACCAGCAGGGAGAAGTCCGAAATTGGCGTTACCGACCTGACCTTATGAAACATCGCTCCGCCTCCTTTCCAAAAGGCCCCCGCTATTCCAGCGGGGGGAGCTGAACGAACTCCTGCGTCTCCCATATTTTCAGAAGCTCGGTCTGGTACTGTGCCGCCCATTCCCTAACCAAATCCAGAGCTTTCGGAGGCAGATCACCTTCCAGCATTTCGAGGGTTCGGATGTCGATTGCCCCGACGTACTCACCGTACATGGCGTGGAAGTGGGGAGGGTTGTGCTCTTTCTGCTGGAAAAACATCTTGATGATCAATCCGTAAAACCTGGCGATTACCGGCATCTCAAGCCCTCCTTCGATAGGCTTATTATAGCCTGTTCGCTATATTTTCAGGGTCCAATCCGTTTTTTCGACGGCCCGCTTGTTTTGCTTCCGGTACCAAGGGCGGCGGAGGGGCCGGAGGGGTTGTTCTTCACGCTCGACAACACCCCCCAGCCCCTGCGGGCCTTTCTTGCTTTTCTTGTAAGGTAAATAGTATACGCTTTTAGCCACAAAAAAACCCCGGGTCGCCCGGGGAGAAAAATTGATCGAAAAAAAAATTGCTCAGACATTCTTTTTCTTTTTGCGTCGCGACCCCTACTTTCCCGTCCGTTTCATGGTCTCCTTCATCAGCACGTCGTGCGCCCCGCCCTCGGAGATCGTCATGGGGGAGACCAGGGTCAGGCGCGCCTTCTCCCGCATCTCGGGGATGGACAGCGCGCCGCAGTTGCAGAACGTCGAGCGCACCTTGCTGAGCGTCTCCGCCACGTTGTCCCTCAGGCTGCCCGCGTAGGGCACGTAGGAGTCCACGCCCTCCTCGAACGACAGCTTCTGCTCCGCGCCGGCGTCGCCCGTGTCGTAGCGCTGCCAGTTCCGTGCGCGCGAGGAACCCTCGCCCCAGTACTCCTTGACGAAGTTCCCGTTCACCATCACCTTGTTCGTCGGGCTCTCGTCGAACCGCGCGAAGTACCGCCCCAGCATGCAGAAATCCGCGCCCATCGCCAGGGCCAGCGTGATGTGATAGTCCATCACGATGCCGCCGTCGGAGCAGACCGGCACGTAGACGCCCGTCTCCTCGAAGTAGGCGTCGCGCGCCCGGGCCACCTCGATCACGGCCGTGGCCTGCCCGCGCCCGATCCCCTTGGCCTCGCGCGTGATGCAGATGGACCCGCCGCCGATCCCCACCTTGACGAAGTCCGCCCCCGCTTCGGCCAGGAAGCGGAACCCGTCCGCGTCCACGACGTTCCCGCCCCCGACCCGCACCGCGTCCCCGTACCGCTCGCGGACCCAGGAGAGCGTGCGGCGCTGCCACTCCGTGAAGCCCTCGGACGAGTCGATGCACAGCACGTCCGCCCCGGCGTCCACCAGAGCCGGGACGCGCTCCGCGTAGTCGCGCGTGTTGATCCCCGCCCCGACCACGTAGCGCTTGTGCGTGTCCAGGAGCTCCAGCGGGTTCTCCTTGTGCATCGAATAGTCCTTGCGGAACACGAACGCCACCATGTGCCCCCGTTCGTCCACCACCGGCAGCGCGTTCAGCTTGTGCTCCCAGAGGAGGTCGTTGGCCTCGCTCAGCGTCACGCCGTCCCGGGCGTAGACCAGCTTTTCGATGGGCGTCATGAAGTCCCGCACGGGCGTGTCGGGCGTCATGCGGCTCTCGCGGTAGTCGCGGCTCGTGACGATGCCCAGGAGGCGCCCCGTCAGGGACCCGTCGTGTGTGACGGCGACGGTGGTGTGCCCCGTCCTCTCCCGGAGGCTCAGGATGTCGGCCAGCGTCTCGTCCGGGCCGATGGACGAGTCGTTGGCGACGAACCCGGCCTTGTAGCGCTTGACGCGCCGCACCATCTCGGCCTCGCGCTCCACGGTCTGGGAACCGTAGATGAACGAAACGCCGCCCTCCCGCGCCAGGGCGATCGCCAGCCGGTCGTCCGAGACCGACTGCATGATCGCCGAGGTCAGAGGGATGTTCATCTCCAGCGGGGGCCGCTCGCCCCGCCGGAAGCGGCAGAGCGGCGTCCGCAGGGACACGTTGGCGGGGATGCAGTCCGCCGACGAATAGGAGGGGACCAGCAGATATTCGGAAAACGTGTGCGACGGTTCCTCGTAAAAATGGGCCATTTCCAGAATCTCCTTACGATAGTCATAAAAATCCTTGCTGCGGCCGAACGTCCGGCCGGGGGAGGTCCGGGGCCTTTCCCTCCTTGCAGAAGCCCGAGGGCCGCGCGCCGACGGGGACCTCCATGGGGTACTCCCCGTCGAAGCAGGCCCTGCAGTACAGCCGCCTGCCCCCGCAGGCCGCAGAGAGGCCGTCCTCGCTCAGGTACGTCAGCGAGTCCGCGCCCAGGAAGTCCCGGATCTCCTCCTCGGACTTCCGCACCGCGATCAGGTTCTCCCTGTAGGGCGTGTCGATCCCGAAGTAGCAGGAGTAGCGGACCGGGGGCGACGTGATGCAGACGTGCACCTCGCGAGCGCCGGAGTCCCGCAGCTGCCCCACGATGCGGCGGCACGTCGTGCCCCGGACGATGGAGTCGTCGATCACGATCAGGCGCTTCCCCTCTATATTGTACCGGATCGGCGAGAGTTTGATGCGCACCGAGTCCTCGCGCATCTCCTTCGTGGGCTGGATGAAGGTCCGGCCGATGTATTTGTTCTTGATCAGCCCTTCGCCGTAGGGAATCCCGGACGCCTCCGCGTAGCCGATGGCCGCCGGGATCCCCGAGTCGGGCACCGCCATCACCATGTCCGCCTCGATCGGGTTCTGCGCCGCGAGCAGGGCGCCGGAGCGCCGCCGGAAATCGTAGACGCTCACCCCGTCCACCACGCTGTCCGGGCGGGCGAAGTAAATGAGCTCGAACACGCAGAGGCTCTTGCGGCACCAGTGAGACGGCTCCAGGCTGCGGGGCCCGCCGGCGTCCACGATCACGATCTCGCCCGGCTCCACGTCCCGGACGAACGCCGCGTCCAGCGCGTCGAGCGCGCAGCTCTCCGAGGCCAGCACCCAGCCGTCGCCGAGCCTGCCGAGGCACAGCGGGTGCAGGCCGTGCGGGTCGCGCACGCCGATCAGTCGGTCGCCCATCGTCAGCACCAGCACATAGGCCCCCTTCATCAGGCTCATCGCGTTGCGGATACCCGCCTCGATCCCGCGGCTGTTCCCGTTTTGGCAGATGAGGTGCAGGATCGACTCCGAGTCCGTCGTGGTCTGGAAGATCACCCCGGCGTCCGACAGGGTCTCCTGGATGCTGTCCGCGTTGACCAGGTTGCCGTTGTGCGCCAGGGCGATCTCGCCCAGCCGGCACCGCGCCGCGAGCGGCTGGGCGTTGCGCACGTCGCCCCCGCCCGCGGTGGAGTAGCGCACGTGCCCGATGGCGATGTTCCCCGAGAGCCCCGCGAGGACGTCCCCGCGGAAGACCTCGCCGGCCAGCCCCAGCCCCTTGAAGGGCTGGATGCGCCCGCCGCGGTTCACGGCGATGCCCGCGCTCTCCTGCCCTCGGTGCTGGAGCGCGTAAAGACCGTAGTATACCGGCCTGGCCGCGTCCTCCGACTCCCGGTACACCCCGATGACGCCGCACTCCTCGTGCAGCGAGTCGTCCTCGAAACCGCGAGAGGCCCGGCCATAAGGGCCGTAGAGATGGTCCATCGCCGCTAGCGGCTCACCCGCTCGAACATCTCCCGATAGGCGTCCTCCACGCCGCCCAGGTCCCGGCGGAAGCGGTCCTTGTCCAGCTTGCGGTTCGTCTCCGCGTCCCAGAACCGGCAGGTGTCGGGCGAGATCTCGTCCGCCAGGACGATGCGCCCCTCGTAACGGCCCAGCTCGATCTTGAAGTCCACCAGCCGGACCCCGATCCGCGAGAAATAGTCCTTCAGAAGGCCGTTGATCCGAAGGGCCAGGCCGCCCATCGTCCGCAGCTCCTCCTCCGTCGCCACCCCCAGGGCGAGGATCTGCGAGTCGTTGATCATCGGGTCGCCCAGCGCGTCGTCCTTCAGACAGTACTCCAGGGTGGGGGCCTTCAGCTCCCGCCCCTCCTCGACGCCGAAGCGCTTCGAGAAGGAGCCCGCCGCCACGTTGCGCACGATGACCTCCAGCGGGACGATCTTCACCGCCTTCACGACGGTCTCCCGGTCGTTCAGCTCCTCCACGAAGTGCGTCTCCACCCCGTTCGCCTCCAGCATGCGGAACAGGATGTTGCTCATCCGGTTGTTCACCACGCCCTTGCCGGCGATCGTCCCCTTCTTCTCCCCGTTGAACGCCGTGGCGTCGTCCTTGTACTCGATGATGTAAAACCGGGCGTCGTCGGTCGCGTAGACCTTCTTGGCCTTGCCCTCGTAAAGCCGCTCGCGCTTCTGCATCCTCTATTTCCCTCCCATAAAGAATTCCACCGCGGACTCGAACATTTCCGTGCCGTAATTTCCCTCGACGTTCCGGTACAGGTACGGCCCGACGCGCTCCACGTGCCCCATCCTGCCGAACACGCGCCCGTCGGGCGACAAGAGCCCCTCCACGGCGCCCGCGGACCCGTTCGGGTTGTAACGGATGTCCATCGTCGGACGGCCCTCCGGGTCCACGTACTGCGTCGCGACCTGCCTCGCCTCCGCCAGACGCCTCAGCAGCTCCGGCTCGCACACGAAGCGCCCCTCCCCGTGGGATATCGGCATCGTGTGCACATCCCCCTCGCGAACGCGCCGGAGCCACGGGGAACGGTTCGAGAGCACGCGCGTCCGGACCATCCGCGACTGATGGCGGCCGATGGTGTTGAAGGTCAGGGTCGGGGCGTTTCTGTCCAGCCTGTCCGGCCCGTCCGATTTATCGCCCGGCCCCTTCGGCTCGTTGATCGGGTCCTCCGGGTCCAGGATGCGCCCGTAGGGGAGCAGCCCCGTCTTGACCAGGGCCTGGAAGCCGTTGCAGATCCCGCAGATCAGCCCGCCGCGCGCCTCCAGAAGCGCCTCCACCGCGCCGTGCACCGCCGGGCTCCGCAGGAAGATGGCGATGAACTTCCCCGACCCGTCCGGCTCGTCGCCGTTCGAGAACCCGCCCGGCAGAAGGAGCGCCTGAGACGCGGAGAGCCGTTCCGCAAAGCGGTCCGCCGAGGCCCGCATCGCCTCGGCCGAAAGCGCGTTCACCACCAGGACCTCGGCCCGTCCGCCCGCACGCTCCACCGCCCGGGCGGACTCGTACTCGCAGTTCGTGCCGGGGAACACGGGGATCAGGAACCGGGGCCGCGCGGTCCCCACCGGGGGCGCGACACGCGCATGGGGCTCGGGGGCCGGGGAGGGGGCGGGCAGGTCGCAGTCCTCCTCCTGCCCCTCGGCCGCCTCGCGGCAGCGCGTAGGATAGATATCCTCCAAAGCTCCGTCGTAGGCCGCCTCCAGGTCGTCCAATGCGACGCATTCCCCATGCCAGGAGAACTCGGGCTCCAAGCGTGTATATCCCAGCTCGATACAGTCCGTGTTGCCGATCTCCACGCTATCCTCCAGCTCCAGCACGAACGTCCCCCGCTCCGCCCCGAAGAGGTCCGCGAGGGAGACGCCGTCGGCGAAGGCAAAGCCCAGTCCGTTCCCGAGGGCCATCTTGAAAACCGCGGCGGCGACCCCACCGAATGTGGGCGTGAAGGCGGCCCGAATCGCCCCGGAGGCATTCAGTTGTTTGACTTTCTCCAGCAGGGCGCGCATCGATTCCGGCTCGGGCAGGGCCCCCTCGTACCGCGGGCGAAGCAGCACGACCCGCGAGCCCGCGCCCTTGAACTCCGGCGAGACGATGCGCCTCGCGTCGGACGTCGTCACGGCGAAGGAGATCAGGGTCGGGGGGACGTCCAGCCCCTCGAAGGAGCCGCTCATCGAGTCCTTGCCCCCGATCGCCGCAATGCCCAGGTCGAGCTGGGCCGCCAGGGCCCCGAGCAGCGCCGCCGCCGGCTGCCCCCAGCGCCGCGGGTCGTTCCCCGGCCGACCGAAGTACTCCTGAAAGCTCAGCGCGCACGCCGTCAGGTCGGCCCCGGCCGCCGCGAGGCGACAGACGGACTCCACGACCGCCAGATACGCCCCGTCATAGGGCGAGGCCGAGGACCGGAACGGATCGAACCCCCAGGCCATGACGGAACAGGTCGTCGTCTCCCCCTCCGGAAGAGGAATCTTCGCGGCCATCGCCTGGATGGGCGTGCGCTGCCGCCCTCCCCCGAAGGGCATCAGGATGGTGTTGCCCCCGACCGTCGAGTCGAAGCGCTCGCACAGGCCGCGCCTGGAGCAGACGTTGAGGTCGGAGACAACGGACCGGAGCCCCTCCGCGAAGCCGGAGAGGACGGGCGTCATGCAGTCCCTTGGGATCGGGACGAACGCCCTGGCGTGTCGGGCGGCCCCATTGCTCTGGATGAAGGAGCACGGCAGGTCGACGATGCGCTCCCCGCGCCAGCGCAGGACGAGCCGGTCCTCCTCCGAGACCTTTGCGATGACCGTGGCGCTCACGCCCTCCGCCGCCGCCAGGGCGACGGCGCGCTCCACGTCCGCCTCCGCCACGACGGCGGCCATGCGCTCCTGGGACTCGCTGATCGCGATCTCGGTCCCGTCCAGCCCGGCGTACTTCAGGGGGACGGAGTCCAGGTCGACCTCGAGCCCGTCGGCCAGCTCCCCGACGGCCACGGAGACGCCGCCCGCGCCGAAGTCGTTGCAGCGCTTGACGAGGCGCGAGAAGTCCGGGCTGCGGAACAGGCGCTGGAGCTTCCGCTCCTCGGGCGCGTTGCCCTTCTGCACCTCGGCCCCGCAGAGCTCGAGCGACCGCGCGGTGTGGGCCCGGGACGAGCCCGTGGCCCCGCCGCACCCGTCGCGGCCCGTGCGCCCGCCGAGCAGCAGCACGCGATCGCCCGGCTCCGGGCGCTCCCGCCGTACGTGGTCCTCCGGGACGGCCGCCACCACCGCGCCGACCTCCATGCGCTTGGCGACGTAGCCGTCGTGGTAGAGCTCGTCCACCAGCCCGGCGGGAAGCCCGACCTGATTCCCGTAAGCGCTGTAGCCCGCCGCGGCGGCCGTCACGATCGTGCGCTGCGGTAGCTTGCCGGGCAGGGTCTCGCTAAGGGGCCGGCGGGGGTCCGCGGCGCCCGTCACGCGCATGGCCTGGTAGACGTAGCCCCGGCCGGAGAGCGGGTCGCGGATCGCCCCGCCGATGCAGGTGGCGGCCCCGCCGAACGGCTCGATCTCCGTCGGGTGGTTGTGCGTCTCGTTCTTGAACAGCAGCAGCCACGGCTTCGGCCGGCCGTCGATGTCCGCTGAAATCCGAACCGTGCAGGCGTTGACCTCCTCCGACTCCACCCAGTGCCGAAGCAGGCCACGTTTTTTGAGGGCGCGGGCCCCGATCGTCGCCAGGTCCATGAGGGTCACGGGGCGATCGGTTCTCCCGAGCTCGCGGCGCAGCGCAAGGTAGCGCTCCCAGGCCGACCGGATGCGATCGTCCTCGATGTCGACGGAATCGAGCTCCGTGTGGAACGTGGAGTGGCGGCAATGGTCGGACCAGTAGGTGTCCAGCACCCGGATCTCGGTCAGGGTGGGGTCCCGCCCCTCGGCCCGGAAATGGGCGCGGCAGCAGCGGAGGTCGTCCGGCGTCAGGGAGAGGCCGTATTCCTCGACGAACGCCGCGAGGCCCGCGTCGTCCAGCTCCCGGAAGCCCTCCAGGACGGGGACCGGCCCCGGCTGAGGGTGTGCGGCGGCGAGCGTCTCATACTCCTCGAGCTGCGCCTCGCGGCACTCCACCGGGTTGACGAGGTGTTTCCTCACGGCTGCGAGGTCCCGGTCGCTCAGCGCCCCGTAGAGAAGGTAGACCCGCACCGCGCGCACGATCGGGCGCTTTCCCGAGAGGAGCGCGACGCACTGCTCCGCCGCGTCGGCGCGCTGGTCGTACTGGCCGGGAAGGTACTCCACCGCCAGCACGTGCGCGTCCTCCGGAACGCCGTAGGGCAGGTAGTCCGTCTGAGGCTCGGCGAAGACCGTGTACCGGCACGCCAGCAGCGTCTCCGTGTCGATGCCCTCCACGTCGTATCGGTTGAGGATCCGCACGCGCTCCAGGGACGCGACGCCCAGGACGTCCCGGAGCTCCGCGTGGAGCGACGCGGCCTCCTGCTGGAACGGGGCCTTCTTCTCGACGTAAAATCTATGCACCATGTGAAAGACCTCCTGCGGTCCCGATATCGTGCCGGAAGCGCGCCCCCTCGAAATGGATCAGCCCGACGCCTGCATAGGCACGGGAGCGCGCCTCCCCGGCCGTCGAGGCGACCGCCGTCACCGAGAGCACGCGGCCCCCCGCCGTCCTCAGTGTTTCGCCGTCCCGCCTCGTCCCCGAGTGATAGACGACGGTGTCCGGCGGCAGGCCGGAATCGATATGGATCTCCATCCCTTCCCTCACCTTGCCGGGGTACCCCTCGGAGGCCATGACGACGCAGCAGGACGCCCCTTTGGAGAAGTGGACCTCCGCCTCCGCCAGACGCTCCTCCCGCACCGCCAGCATGATCTCGAACAGGTCGCTCTCCAGGAGGGGCAGCACGGCCTGAGCCTCGGGGTCCCCGAATCGGCAGTTGTACTCGATCACCTTCGGCCCGTCCGCCGTCAGCATCAGCCCGAAGTAGAGGCAGCCCCTGAAGGGGCGTCCCTCGGCCCGGAGCGCCTCGACCGTGGGCCGGAGGATCCGCTCCATGCACAGGGCCGCCAGCTCGGGCGTGTAATGGGGGTTCGGCGCGACCGCCCCCATGCCGCCCGTGTTCGGCCCCCTGTCCCCGTCGAAGGCGCGTTTGTGGTCCATCGACGAGACCATGGGGACGATCGTGCGCCCGTCGGTGAAGGCCAGGACCGAGACCTCGGGGCCGGAAAGCCGTTCCTCGATCAGCACCCGGTCGCCGCTCGCGCCGAAGATACGCTCCTTCATGATGGCGGCGACCGCCGCGACCGCCTGGTCCGCGTCCTCCGCCACCACGACGCCCTTGCCCCGCGCGAGGCCGTCCGCCTTCACCACCACCGGGCCCCCCGCCGACGCCGCGTACTCGAGCGCCCGGTCCGCGTCGTCGAAGACCCGGCTGCGGGCCGTCGGGATCCCGTACCGCCGCATCAAGTCCTTGGCGTAGACCTTGCTGCCCTCGATCGCCGCGGCCCGCGCGTTCGGGCCGAAACAGCGCACCCCCGCGGCCTCCAGGCGATCGACCAGCCCCATCACCAGCGGGTCGTCGGGGGCCACCACGGCGAAGTCGATGGAGCGCTCCCGCGCGAAGGCAACCAGCGCGTCGAGGTCCGTCGCGGGTATCGGCACGCACTCGGCCAGCGCCGCAATGCCCCCGTTGCCCGGCAGCGCGCAGAGCTTCCCGATGCGCGGGCTCCGCGCCAGGCGCTCCGCAAGGGCGTGCTCGCGCCCGCCGCCGCCTACTATCATGACATTCATATTGCTTGCGCTCCCCCTTATGTTATTCCATTTCAAAATCATTCGTAGACGATAAGCAGTGAGCCAGCGAAGCATAGCGAGCTGTGCGAATTGCTTAGAAGCTTCATCAGGCGGCTACGATTCTGCGTCGAAGACGAAGCCAATCGGCTTCGCTTTGACGTAAGCGACTGGCACAGCATTTGCGCCCCTTCTGAGGGCAAAGGGCTGGCCATCTGCTTAAACGCAGGATACGGATGATTTGGAATGGAATCAGTGGTGAAACAATCTCTGTCCGGTCATCACCATAACAATCCCATACCGGTCGCACGCCTCGATCACCGCGTCGTCGCGGATCGAGCCGCCCGGCTGGGCTATGGTGGAGACGCCGCTGCGCCGCGCCCGCTCCACGTTGTCGGGGAACGGGAAGAAGGCGTCGCTCGCGAGCGAGACGCCGCTCATGCCGCTCAGCCAGGCGCGCCGCTCCTCCGGCGTCAGCGGGTCCGGCCGCCGGGCGAAGCAGCGCTGCCAGCATCCCTCGGCCAGGACGTCCTCGGGCGTGGCCGACAGGTAGACGTCGATCGCGTTGTCACGGTCCGGCCAGGCCAGGTCCGCGCGGAACGGCAGGTCCAGGACCTTCGGGTGCCCCCTCAGGAGCCGGATGTCCGTCTTGTCCCCCGCCAGGCGGGTGCAGTGTACGCGCGACTGCTGGCCTGCACCGACCCCCAGCGTCTGGCCGCCGCGCGCGGTGCAAACGGAGTTGGACTGCGTGTACTTGAGCACGAGCAGGGCCAGGGTCAGGTCGCGCCGCGCGGCCTCCGGAATGTCCCGGAGGCGCGTCACGGGCCTGTCGAAGACCGCGGGGTCGACCGCCGCGTCGTTGCGCCGCTGCTCGAACGTGACGCCGAACACGTCGCGCCGCTCCAGGAGCGGGGGTGCCCAGCCCGGGTCCATCCGCACGACGGCATAATTCCCGTTCCGCTTCTCCCGCAGGATCGCGAGCGCCTCTTCGGAGTAGCCGGGCGCGACGACCCCGTCCGACACCTCGCGCCGGATCACCGACGCCGTGACCGCGTCGCACGGGTCGCTCAGCGCGATCCAGTCCCCGAACGACGACATCCGGTCGGTCCCCCGCGCCCGGACATAGGCGCAGGCCAACGGGGATGCGTCCAGTCCGGGGAGGTCGGTGAGGAACAGGCGCTTTTCCGCCTCGTCGAGCGGTATCCCCAGCGCCGCGCCCGCGGGGCTGACGTGCTTGAACGAGGCCGCGGCAGGCATCGCGAGCGTCTTACGCAGCTCCCGGACGAGCTGCCAGCCGTTCAAGGCGTCCAGAAAATTGATGTAGCCCGGGCGGCCGTTCAGCACCTCGAACGGGAGCTCCCCCTCCGCCGCAAAGAGCCGTGCCGGGACCTGGTTGGGGTTGCAGCCGTACTTGAGTTGCAGCTCCTTCAAAACCTCTCCTCCTTCCCATGCCGGTCGAACAGCCGCTCCTCGCAGCCCCGCCCGTTCGCCGTGAGGTACCGCACGCAGAGCGCTACCCGGTTCTCCGCGTCCAGCGCGCCCCAGAGGTCGCGGGAGAACGCCTCGATGTCCGCGGGGATCGGCACCGCTCGGGGCTCGCCCCCGAAGCTCGGCAGAGGGTCGCCGTCCCCGGCATAGGTGTGGATGAGGCGGCCGGCGGCCGGTACGGCCTCGTACTCGAAGAACTGGCGGAGGCATTCCCCGGCTCCACCGGCCTTGAGGATGCTCAGACGGTACCCGAAGCCCGGTCCCCCCTTCGATGGAGCCGAGGGCGCGAAGGTCAGCAGTCCGCTGATGCGCGGCGTGAAGTGCGGCGCGTCGGGCTCGTAGCTCCGCGTGCGCAGGGCCGACTCGAAGGTGCTTCCGTTCCGCAGCGCCTCGCAGACCGTCTCCGTCTGGTCCCCGTTCGTCACGACGACGTGCTCCCCGCAGACGCGGATGGGGGCGTAGAGGATCAGCGAGGGGTCCGCGACCCGCTCGGGGCTCAGGAGCCGGATGACCAAGTCGTCCCCCGACCGCTCGAGGACGCGGCCGCGGCTGGCCGCACTGCGGCCCATGATGAAATAGGCCAGGACGGCGCGCCCGTCCGGGGCACAGCCCAGGATGATGCCCCGGCCCGGATACCGGTTGCCGCCCAGGAGCGCCGTAAGGCTGCCGGGATTGGGGGACTCCGTCCCCCATACCCCCTGGCAGGGGAGACCGAAGGCGAAGCCACGGGGCTTCGCTTCGGCATAAGCGACCGGCACAGCATTCGGGGCTTGACAGCCCCGAAGAGCTGGCCGTCTGCTTAACGTGCTCCCCTGGACTGACGGCCCGTGAGAGTAACGAACGGTTGCTGGAAGGCTCCCCGAAGGGGGCACCCCCATTGATCCTTCCCAGGGGGGGGCAACGCCCCCCCCTGGGAAGGCTATAAGGGG
>NZ_CALIAA010000205.1 GCF_938040765.1 uncultured Fretibacterium sp. | reverse complement strand
CACCTCCTCGATGACGATTATACCAACGTCCGGCGTGCCGATCTGCGGCGCAGGGGAGCAGGGGGCCGTCCTCCAACCGTCGTCAAAATGACGACACTTGAGCCCCCTTGGCCTGTCCCTAATGAACCGTGAGGGACGTCAAGGGGGTGAAACGGATTCACCCCTCTATCGCCTCAGGGGGTACCGTCGGTTTTTCACAACTTCATGAAAAACCAAACCGGACCGTCCTCCTTGGCCTACCTGTAGACCTCTCTCCTGTGGCCAAGGAAGTAAATCTGTGTTACCCCCCTCCGGGGCACGACCTCAGGAGGGCGTCGGTTTTTCAGCAGGAGACTCTACAGGTCGGGTATAGATGGGGCTTCACGGTTGTCCCGTTTCTTGTCCCCGCCGGCCCTATGTTGCTCGCTTCTGACCGTCCCGTTGTACTCGTCCAGATCGGCCTTGAGGTACAGCTTCCCCCGAATGCAGGGGATGCGCCCGGCCTTGGTCTGCTGTGAGAGATTCTGACGGCTCATCCCCAAATAGTCCGCTGCCTCCGTGGAGACAAAGACCTCGGTCTCCACCCTTTCTCGAAACTCCTCCGTCTGTTTCTTCATGCCGCGTCCTCCCCTGCGTGTTCTCAATGAGTTCAGTGCGGGGACCTATTGAATCAAAGGATATCTTGTCCGAACTCGTGACCGCCGATCAGTTCGGAGACGGCTTCGCAGAACTGCCGAAACTCCAACCCCGGTTTGCCTGTCCCGTGCGGCGGCAACTCATCTATCGGGCCTTTGATGTCGATTGCCCGATCAGGGTAGGTGATCTGGATGTTCCATGAAGGCGGCATCCAATCGAGCACATCTTCATTCTCCCCGGCTATAGGGCGGGACTTCCACTCAAATACGCCCAAAGCATCGAGGCGTTCCCTGAAGCGACGCCAAACATCCTCAGAGGGAGCGGGATATTCGACAGCGCCTTTTGCCTGCCGAAAATACCTGATTACAGGAGAAACATCCTCCCCCCCAAAATCTGCATCCTCAACCGGGTTGTATTCAACTCTCCGGAAATCCTGGAAGGTTCCGAACGCATTGTCCAGCAAAAAACAAAGATAGACCCGTTCCGGTTTGTGGTCCTCCATCTCCTGCCCCTCCTCCCCGGTCAAAAGATCGCCGGGATACCGGCCTGCCTGCACAGGGCGTTTGCCGTGATACGGTCGAAGGTCGTGTGACGCTTGACCGGGACCATCTTGCCCTTGCCGTTGCTGTAGATGCTGTGATTGCCGCCCTCCCGTTGCAGAAAAAACCGTATTGCTCCAGGTGCCTCACGAGCTCGCGCCGGTTAACCGACATGCGCCCCTCCGTCCGTGACCACAGGGAGAGGCTCGAAGAGGACCTGAGTCTGCGGTGGGACCTGCCCCGTCTCCAGATAGGCCCGCGTCATCTCCTGGGCGGCGTCTATCAGCATGGCCCGGCACTCCTCCAGGGTGCCCCCCTCCGTGATGACCTCCGGCCATTCGAGGAGCTGCCCCATATAGCCCGCCTCTATCTTCGTGTAGCAAGCCGTATAGGTCGCCATCCCCTATCCCTCCTCCCCCTTGGCCGCAGACACCGCAGACGCGATTTCCTCACGCAGTGCGGCTTGCTCTGCCTTGCGGCGCTCCCATACGGCAGCAAAGCCCTGGGGACCGGGCTCGTATGCCTCGACAGATGCCCGAGGAATAACCCACGTGTTGCCGACTTTTTGAGCTTTTGGTATTTCCCCTTTAATGCAAAGTTGCCTGATGCGTCCGGTCGATAACCCAAGAAAAGCAGCCGCATCCTTGACGGTCATGAAATTTTCAAGCATAGGAGCACCTCCCTTCCCAAAGCCATTATAGCAACGATAACGATAATATTATCTTCATCGTTAATAATAGGTATTATTACGTATTGATTATGATAACGATATCGTTAATAATATCTCCATCAACCAAGGCGAGGCAGCTTGACAAGGTGAGGCCCAGGGGACGGGCAGAGGAGGTCCCCCCAACCGGGGAGCGGGAGTCGGGAGCGTCAGGCGCGACGAGCGGCGGAGAACGCGAAGAGCCGGGGGAGGCAAGGCGGAGGCGAGACCGAGGCCGAGCGGGACAAAACGAAAGGAGATGATCGGTATGGAAGATCGGTACGTGCTGATGTCGGGGACTGGGGACTTCGACGAGGTCATCCGGGGGACGGCGGCGGAGTGCTCCATGGGGTACTGCGAGATCATGGGGCACGAGCTCCGGGTGGAGCGGGACGAGGACGGGGATTGGTTCTACTCCCGCAACACCACGGGGGACGAGGACGACTGGGAAGAGTACGACCGGGTGCCCTGCGACGGGGACGAGGCGGAGGCCCTGAAGGAGGCCCACAGGTGGTTCTTCCTGGACTACCTGGACAGCGCGGACAGCATTGAGGGGAGTGATCTGATAACGGTCCCCGAGGAGGAGGCCGGGGCGTTCCTGCTGGACTACGACGAGCTACTGGGGTTCATCACGGCGCGGGAGGTCAGGGAATACTGCCTGGACCTGGACGAAAAGTTCGAGACGCGGCTCTGGTTCCACGAGAACCGGGGAAAGAGGAAGGCGGCCTAGGGAGGCGACCCTGGACCGCCGTGCACCACAGGAAGAGACACATCAACCCGAGGGCGGTTCCATTGTACCGCCTTCGGGGACCAAATCCAAGGGAGGCTGTGACGATGGGACAGAAGGAGCTTGCAGCGAAGGTAAGGGACCTGAAGGGGCTCAAGCAAATGGCCGAGGAGCTGGCGGCGGAGATAGCGTCCATCGAGGACGACATCAAGGCGGAGATGACGGCACGGGGCGTGTCGGAGATGCTGGTGGACGTGTTCAAGGTCCGCTGGACCAAGGTCCTGAGCAGGCGGTTCGACACGACGGCGTTCAAGGCGACCCACACCGATCTTTACGGGCAATACCTGAAGGAGGTCGAGACCCGGCGGTTCAGCGTGGCGTAGGGAGGGCGGGGGCCTCCTTGGCCCCCTCGGCATCAGGAGACGAGCGCAAGGGAGGGAGGGCATGACCCGATATCCAGAGGCCCCCATGGGGTACGAGCCGGACGATATCCCGTTTGACGACCCCCGCCCCGACGAGGGCGACCTGTCGGAGCGCGAGCCGGAGGGGAGGCCCGGCAAGAAGAAAAAGAGCAGAGGAGAGGTGAGATTTTTCAGGATGTCCGCCGCGATATGGAGCGACCCCAATCTGCACCTGAAGCGTTTCACGGCGAACGGGCGCTATCTGTTTCTGTCGCTCCTGTTCGCAAGGCATTCCCGAATGAGCGGGCTGTTCCCATTCCAGCAGGGATTGATATGCGGGGACACGGGGCTCTCGGAAAGCGAGCTCAAGGGGGCGATGGAGGAGCTGATTGCCGCCGGGCTGGTCTACTTCGACCCCAGGGGACAGACCGTCTTCGTCCCCTACATGATGGACAACGCCGTATTCTCCCCAAACAATCTCATCGGCATGTTCCAGGACGCACGGCAGACCATGACGTACACGAGGCTTTTCGAGCCCTTCGCCGACCGATTGAAAGAATGGGCCGAGTATTTCCTTACGAGGCTCCGCAAGGAGGGGAGCGACTCCGCGCAGGAGGGGGACCGCGCAGGGCTGAAAACGCTGTCGAACCTCATCGACGAAATAGAGGAGACGGTGGAGGACGCCCGTTTCGACTGGGAGTGAAGGGGGGGGACCTCCTCCCTAACCCCCTGGGGGGAGCAAGAAAGAAGAAAGAAGTAAGAAGAAAGAAGTAAGAAGAAAGAAGTA
>NZ_CALIAA010000204.1 GCF_938040765.1 uncultured Fretibacterium sp. | reverse complement strand
CAAACCATGCTTTTTGAGCATGATTGCACCTCCCTTCTTCATGACGCCGCGCGACAGGCCTGCAGCCTTTCCTGCAGTCTATCCCAGAACGTCCGGGCCGCCTTGGAGAGGACCTGATACTTTCTGCGAACGACGTTTAGGCGGGCCTCCAGCCTCGGGGCCAGCGGCCGGAACACAAACGGGCTGTCACCCGAGGTATTCAGGATCCCGTCGAGGCAGAGCGCGCAGCCGACTCCCTCCTCCACCAGCAGGGAGGCGTTGTAGAGCAAGTTGTAGGTCGCGGCGACGTTCAGCTCCTCGTACTCTCTCCCCAGCCAGCCCGAAAGCTCCCTTCCCTCCATCGCCTGACTCGACAGGATCAGGGGGAGACCCCACAGGTCCTCGAGACGCACCGCTTCGCGGGCCGCAAGTGGACAGTCCCTGCGCATCAGCACGCCCCATACGTCCGCGTCCGGCAAGGGCATGGCGTCGTACTTCTTCAAATCGGCGGGATCGATCAGGACCCCGAAGTCGAGAAGCCCCTTATCCAGGCGGTCGGTTACGGCCTCCGCATTTCCGCTGAAGAGGCGGAAGCAAACTTCCGGGTATTCCCTCCGCAGCTCCTCGGCCAGACCCGCGATCAGGCGCATGGCACAGCTCTCCCCTCCGCCGATGTGGACGTCGCCGCCGATGCCCCCGTGGGCATCCAGAAACTCCGACTCGGTCTTCTCGACCAAGCCGAGGATCTCCTCCGCTCGCCTCCGGAGGAGCATGCCCTCCTCCGTCAGGACGATCCTCCGGCTGCCGCGCAGAAAGAGCGTCTTGCCCAGCTCCTTCTCCAGACCCATGAGCTGCCTGGAAAGGCTGGGCTGCGAAAGGTGCAGAAAATCCGCCGCTCCCGATACCGTCCCCTCCCTGGCTACGGCGAGAAAATAGCGCAGAACGCGCAGTTCCATGAAATAGCCCCCTTTCGCGACGGAACGTCAGGTGTTATATATAGCTCAAAGACATGACATGACGTTTGACAAAAATATTTTACACGTTCGGAAGGGGAACGAACACCAAGCCAAGCCACCATACGCGCTCCGGTGCCCCCTCTGCCATGCGTCTCAGGCATTCACAAAGCTACGTTTTAGGCATTGGACATATCTCATGGGAACGTTTATCGTATAGGCAGTGAGGGCGGCAAAGGCGCCGCTCCAAAACCCGAAACAGAGACCTGCTAGAAAAAGTCAAGGGTTTAGTTGAGAAATGGCAGCAGGGGTTAAAAGTTTCTGTGGATTGTAGGGTTTCTGCGAAGTCAAGACGGCGTGAATTACCCTAAGAAGTTTCGTTCCGACGGCGGCTAAGGCCTGTTTGGGATGTTTGCCCCTGGCAATCATCCTGTCATAGAAATCCTTGAATACAGGATCGAAGCGTCGTGCGGCGTTAGCCGCCAGGTAGACGGCGCGGCGCAGGTATGGAG
>NZ_CALIAA010000203.1 GCF_938040765.1 uncultured Fretibacterium sp. | reverse complement strand
TCGATCGGCAAGCGCGTCATCGTTCGCGTCAACGTCAAGGCCCTGCGGAAGGATGTCCTGGCCAAATGCTACGGCGGCGACATCACTCGGAAGCGAAAGCTCCTGGAGAAGCAGAAGGAGGGCAAGAAGCGCATGAAGCAGATCGGGCGCGTCGCCATCCCCCAGGAGGCGTTTCTGGCGTTCCTCCGAATCGAGGACGGCGAGTAGGCCGGGAGGGAAAACATCCCGTGAGGAACGAGGGGCTCTCCGTGTACCTGCACGTGCCGTTCTGCGCCGGCAAGTGCGGGTACTGTTCTTTTTACAGCGAGCCTCCGGAAGCTGGGGATGTCGCGGCCTACCTGGACGCGCTTGCGGCGGAGATCGCCCTCTGGAGAGGGCTGCTTGGCCCCCTGTCCCCGCGCACCCTCTACGTCGGAGGCGGGACGCCGAGCCTGCTCTCGCCGGACGAATGGGGGCGGCTGATCGCGCTGCTCGAAGGCCTGGGGGACTGGAGCCGCCTGGAGGAGGCGACCGTGGAGGCCAACCCCTCGTCCTTGAGCGACGGGCTGCTGAACGTCTGGCGAGCTTCTTTTTTCACCCGTGTCAGCCTTGGCGTCCAGAGCCTGGATGACGCGGAGCTTGAAACTCTGGGACGCCGCCACGATGCGAAGCTCGCCCTCGAGGCGATGGAGCGCCTTGCCCGCTCCGGGCTGAGGATGAGCGTCGACCTGATCTTCGGCATTCCCGGTCAGACGCTCCGTTCCTGGGCGGCCTCGCTGAGAGGGGTTCTGGATGCCGGAGCCCGCCACGTCTCCGCCTACCAGCTGACGCTCGAGCCGGATACCCCCATGGGGCTTCGCAGCCCCGTTCTTCCCGACGGCTATCCTCTTTATCGTTATACCCAATGGTTCCTCCCACGACGGGGTTTCACCCAGTACGAGATCTCGAGCTACGCCCCGCCCGGCGGCGAGTGCCGGCACAACCTGGCCTATTGGAGGCAGGAGGATGTCCTGGCCCTGGGGCCTGCGGCGTGGGGGTACCTCAAGGGACGCCGCTACGCCAACCCGGGGACGCTGGATGCCTATCTCGAGGCGGCAGGGAGGAATTTCCCCGAGGCAAAGACGGCGGGGGAAAGACTGGGGCCGAGAGCCCGCGGGGTTGAGGCCGCTATTCTCTCGCTGAGGACCCGATGGGGAATCGATCGGGCAGACTTCGCAGAACGTTGGGGCGTCCCGCTTCTGAAGGAGATCGAGGCGGTCTTGATGGCGATTCCCCCCCACCTCGTGCGTGCGGATGAACGGAGCCTGGCTCTCACTCCAGCGGGTATGCGAGTGGGGAACGCGATCTGGTCGGAGGTTTTATGTTTATTGTAGGGGCTGAGGGGTACTTGGTTTTGGGGATGTTGTTAATGGGTCTGCGAGGTCTGCGAGGGATTTTGTTTTTGTACTTGACAGGCAGGTAAAAGGCTGTATAATTTCCTTTGTTGTTTGGCGCTCGGCGGTTTGCTTCTTCGGGAAGCCGCTTATTGCAAGGGTTTAGTAAGGATTTTGAGCGCAGCACATTGACAAATTTACAGGCGAGCCATAAAGGGAAGAGGAAGTATTGAGCGATGCCTTTCGAGGTTTGTGTTCGGAGGGGTATTGTGAGTTTGGCGATAAGTCCGAGGAGATCGATCAACTGAGAGTTTGATCCTGGCTCAGGATGAACGCTGGCGGCGTGCGTAACACATGCAAGTTGAACGACGGTGCCATGAAGTGGTAACACGGAGTGGTATACGGAGTAGCGGACGGGTGAGTAAAGCATGAGAATCTGTCCTGTCGAGGGGGATAACGTTCGGAAACGGACCCTAATACCCCATAGTCCGAGAGGTTAAAGGCAGCGATGCGCGGCAGGAGGAGCTCGTGTCCTATCAGCTGGTTGGTGAGGTAACGGCTCACCAAGGCAACGACGGGTAGCCGGCCTGAGAGGGTGACCGGCCACACTGGAACTGAGAAACGGTCCAGACTCCTACGGGAGGCAGCAGTG
>NZ_CALIAA010000202.1 GCF_938040765.1 uncultured Fretibacterium sp. | reverse complement strand
AGCTTTTCGCATAGGACGCCCAGCTTTCCTCCGACCGCATCACCTCGGTCCAGAAGGGAAAGAGGCGGCACTGAGAGGGGCGGACGCCGTAGATGGAGCACCGGGCCTCCTCGGCCCGATAAAAAATGCAGTCGCCGTTCGGGCGCTCGATGAAGCTGGGGCGCCCCCAGCGCAGGGTGACGAAGCGCCTCCGAAAGGTTCCCTCGTCCATGGAGAGGAGCGCGCAGACCCGTTCGCCCTCGGCGCGGGAGAAAAAAATGGCGCCGGGCTCGCCCCGGCAGCAGCGGCCGCACCCGACGCAGGAAAAACGAACGCCCTGCTCCCACCACACGGGCCTCACGGCCGTGACGACACCCGCGCCGGCCCTTCCTCGGAAAGCTCCTCGGCCGAGACGGACTCATCGCGAGCCGCCAGGCTGCCGACCATCCGATCGTAGAGCATCCTCCAGAGCCCCGGCCCATTGTCGCTGGCCGCCAGGTCGTCCGTGGCCATCTCCAGCGAGAGGTCCTCCATCTGCTTCCACGGACGGTCCCGATCGGAGCCGCTGACCGCGCGGGCGCTGTCGCGCATCTTCTTCCAGACCTGCGCCCAGAGTATGGACTCGA
Organism: uncultured Fretibacterium sp.; assembly: GCF_938040765.1. Classification (GTDB taxonomy): domain Bacteria; phylum Synergistota; class Synergistia; order Synergistales; family Aminobacteriaceae; genus CAJPSE01. The sequence goes on along the minus strand of NZ_CALIAA010000202.1, from coordinate 8,500 downwards.
ACTGCTGGCAGGCGTCCTTCAGTTTCAGGGCCTCCGGCGTCTTATGGACCTCCGGGGGGACCTGCGTCTCAGAGGCGCGAAAATTGTACTTGCTTATGGGGTCGATCATCGTCCATTCCACCTTTTACGCGGCATTCGGGGCCGTCGGCCCCCAAGAGCCGGTCGTCCGCTCACATGTTCACCAGTTCGCCATGCAGGGCCCCGGCCCTGTCGATCGCCTGGAGGATCTCGATGATGTCCCGGGGCGTCGCCCCGATGGAGTTCATGACCCGAACGAGGTCCCGTACCGTTGTCGTCGCGGGCATCGCGATCATGCTGGCGCCGTCCTCATCCACCGTGATGTCCGTCCTGCGCTCCGTCCGGGTCTCGCCGCCGCTGAAGGGCCCGGGCTGCACGACGTTCGGGTCCTCCTTCACGGTCACCGTGAGCCCGCCGTGCGCCACGGCCACCGAGCTGATGCGGACGTTGCCCCCCATCACCACGGTCCCGGTCCGTTCGTTGACGGCCACGCGCGCCGGGCTGTCCGGCGCGATCTCCAGCTTCTCCATGTTCGCCAGGAAGGCCGTCGGCGCCGCGAGGTACTGCCCCGGAAGGTTCACCACGACCCGCCCCGCGTCCACGGGATAGGCCACCGCCCCGAACTGCCGGTTGATCGTGTCCGTGATGCGCTGCGCCGTCGTGAAGTCGGGGTCTCGAAGCAGCAGCGCCAGCTGGCCGCCAACGGCGTAATCCGCGGGTACGTCGCGCTCCACGATCGCCCCCGATGGGATGAGCCCCGACGTCGGGATGTTCTTCGTAGTGGAGGCGGCGGAACCGGCCGCCGCATACCCCCCCACGAGCACGGCCCCCTGGGCGACGGCATAGACCTTCCCGTCCGCCGCCTTCAGCGGGGCCTGCATCAGCGTCCCGCCCTGAAGGCTCTTGGCATCGCCCATCGCGTTGACGCTGACGTCTATGGCCTGGCCGGGACGGGAATAGGGCGGCAGCGTCGCGGTCAGGGATACCACCGCGACGTTCTTGGTCCGGGCCGCCTTCTCGTCCAGGGTCACCCCGAAGTTGCGCATCATGTTGCGCATCATCTGCACGGCCATGGAGGACTTGTCCCCCGTCCCCGCGAGCCCCGTCACAAGCCCCACGCCCGTCAGCTGGTTTCCGCGCGCGCCCTCAATCTCCACGACGTCCTTGATGCGCACCTGAGGATGGACCCGGCCGAAGTCCATATCCCGAAGGTCCACCGCCGCGGAGGCCATGCCGCAAAGGACCGGAACGAGCCCCAGAGCGATTCCCCACACGGTGCGGACCACCGCGCTCCTGCCCCTCATCCCGAGAGAGTCCCTCCTCTTCCCGTGAAACGCGCTGTCGAACGACATGAACATCGGAACCCTCAGAAGACCATCTGAAGGATCTGGGTGATGATCCCCGGCTTCTGGGTCCGGGAGATGGCCCCCTTACCCTTGACCGCCAGCTCGGCGTTCGCGATCAATTCGCTCCGGATCTGGTTGTTGCTGTTGACGTCCTGAGGGCGGATCACACCGATCAGCTGGAACTGCAGCGTCTCCTCGCTGGTCCGGACGTCGCGCGTCCCCTCGATGAGCAGATTTCCGTTGGGAAGCACGTCCGTGACCAGGCACGCGACCGTCGCCTTCGCGTGATGCTTGCGCTCGACTGAGCCGTCGCCCTTGCTGCTGTTGTCGCTCGTCAGCCCAAGGCTCCTGATGAACCTCAGAATCCCCGTTCCGTCGCTGACGGAGTTCTTCGAGGACTTCTTGACGTCCATCGTCGCCTCGTCCTTGGCGTCGGTCCGCTCGTTGACCAGCACCGTGACGATGTCCCCCACCCTGCCGGGGCGCTCGTCCGCCGTCCAGTTCGTCCTGTCGTCCCAGAGGGAGACGGCCTCGGCCCTCCCGATCCCCCACGCCGCAGCGCAAAGGCAGAGACAGAACAAAATCAAACCCGCCCGTCCTCTCGAGGCATTCACGGAACATCCACCTCCACGGTTTCGCTATCCAAGACCCGGGCCCTGAGGACGACCTTTTTGTCGTCCGCCCGACGTACCCTCACGACGGCGCCCGCGATCCCGTCGTCCAGCAGAACGCCCTTAGCCGTCGCCACAAGCCCCCCCCGACGCACGACGATCAGGACGGTCCTGCCCTTCTCCGCCGCGGGGGGCTCGGACAGGAACTCCAGCGGCACGGGCTTTCCCTGAGGCAGGGACCTGCGGGACGTGCGCCCCACGGCCTGGGAGAGCTGCACCGCGTAGACGCCGGGCTTCGCGATGCGCATGGGGCGCGTCACGAAATCCTCCGCAGTCAGGGGCTGTCCTCTGGGCACGGACCTCGCCATGACGAGGACGTCCCGGGTCCAGACCATGCGGACGGCCAGGGAGCGTTCGCGCCCCGCCCCATCGCGGAAACGCAGCGTGGCGGCCGCGGTCCCCGGGACCAGGGAGGCCGGCGAGACGATCCGCCCCTCGGGAACGGGGCCCGCGTGGGAGACCTCGACATCGCCATCCCATGCTGCAAGTGATTTTATCACAGATACGAGGGATTCGTCAGAGGCGAAACGCCCGCCCCCCTCCCCCCTCGGCGTCCCGTCCGATCCGGACGCCTCGACCCGCACCCTGTCGGGCATCCGAACCTCCAGACGGACGCCCTCGAGCCCGCTGGCCTCGACCGCCCGGATCACCTGCTCCCGGGTGACGACGTCCCCCTCCTCGACCGACAGGATCAGGGGGCTCAGAACATCCCGAACCCCGTCGGGGCCGGAGATCCACGCGATATCCCCCAGCGCGAAGGCAGTGCCGTCCACCTGGACGGAGGGGGGGATATCGATGCGGACGGGCCGCTCCGCGCCCGAGGCGCCGGAGGCCGGGATCAGCGCGGCACAGGCGAGCGCTATAAAAAAAAGGCGGAGTATCCTCCGCCGCACACAATCCAAGGGTCTCATCGCCCTAACGCTTCAGGCCGTTGGCGATCCTCAGCAGGTCGTCCGCCGTCTGGACGCCCTTGGAGTTGGCCTCGTACGCCCGTTGGGCCACGATCATCTCCACCATCTCCTCGACGACCTGGACGTTGGACATCTCCAGGACGCCCTGGCGCACCTCGGGCATCCCGTCCGTGCCGGGCTGCGCCAGGATGGGGGGGCCGCTGGCCTCCGTCTCCACGAACAGCCTGTCCCCCTCGGCCCGGAGGCCCGCCGGATTGATGAAGCGCGCCAGCTCCAGCTGCCCGACCTCCTGAAGCTCCGTCTGCCCGGGCATCTTGACGGATACGACGCCGTCCCGGCTCAGCTGGATGGACGTGGCCTCCCGGGGGATGATCATCGCGGGCTCGAGCAGCAGGCCGTCGTGGTTGACGATCTGCCCGTCCGCATCCACATCCCATGCCCCGGCGCGGGTGTAGGCGATCGTCCCGTCCGTCTGCGTCACCTGAAAATAGGCGTTCTCCCCCGCCATCGTCTTGCCGGCGATCGCCCAGTCCAGAGGGTTCTCCGTGATCTGGAAGTTCCCCTGGGTCATGAAGCTGGGGGTCGCGATGACCCGGGTGCCCAGGCCCACCTGCACGCCCGTAGGCACCATGGAGTTCGGCTCGACCGGCGTCCCGGGCTCCCGGTTGACCTGATAGAGCAGGTCCTCGAAGTCGGCTCTCCGCTTCTTGTACCCCTGGGTATTGACGTTCGCGAGGTTGTGCGAGACGACATCGAGATGGGTCTGCTGGGCGATCATGCCCGAAGCGCTGGACCAAAGAGATCTCAACATGCGATAAGTCCTCCCCCTAACGCGAAAGGGAATTTAGCCCCTGCCGTAGGCCGTAATCAACTTGCCCGTCTGCTCGTCGTGCGCCATCAGGGCCTTCGAGGCGCCCTCATACGCCCGCTGGGCCTCGATCATGCGGACCATCTCCTCGACGACGCTGACGTTGGACCGTTCGAGCGCCCCCCCGACAAGCCGGACGTCCTCGACCTCGGCTGCCGGCCCCGAAGCGCCGTTGGGCGCCAGGAGGTTTCGGCCCACCTGCTTCAGGTAGGTCGGCCGCTCGAAGGTATAGAGCGGGATCGTCCCCACGAGCGCCCCATCCGCGTAGACCTGGCCGCCGGGGTTGACGGTCAGGCGGGTGGCCGTCCCCACCTCGATGTCCCCGCCGTCGCCCTGGAGGGCCATTCCATCCTGGGTGACGATGACGCCGTCGTCGCTCAGGGCGAAGCTGCCCTGGCGCGTATAGAAGGTGTTCCCCGCCCCGTCCTGGACGGCAAAGAAGCCCGGCCCGTCGATAAGAAGATCCAGCGGATTGTCCGTCACGCGGACGACGCCCGGCGTCGTGTCCATGGCGCTCTCCGAAAAGACGTTCGCCAGGGCCAGGGTCCCGATCGTCCGCTTCCCCTTCCAGTTCATCGTGAACGGGGGGACGGTCACGATCTTCCGCTCGTCGTCCTCCGATACCTTTTCGAGGCGGTCCAGATGCGCGCTGAACTCCTCGTTGACGGGGATGCGGCGACGGAAGCCGAGCGTGTCCGCGTTCGCCAGGTTGTTCGTCACGACGTCCAGGTGCGTCTCCTGAACCAGCATCGCGGAGCATGCCGCATAAAGCCCTCTGTGCAAAAAATCACGCCCCTTCGAAAAGGTGGAGCCAAACCGCTTTCCTCAGCCGGCCTCCTCCTAAGTCCCCCTTGAATTTCAAAGGGGCCGGGGGAGGTCAGCGACGCCTGCGTCCCTTTTTGACGTTCACTAGGACGCTGTTGCGTCCCGCCCCCGTCAGCTTGTCGATGGCCGCCAGCGCTCTGCCCGTGCCCAGGGCCACGCACTCCATCGGGTTCTCCGCCGTAAAGCAGTTGATCCCCGTCTGCTGCGAGATCAGCTCGGGCAGCCCCCTCAGCAGGGAGCCTCCCCCGGTGAGGACGATGCCCCTGTCTATGATATCGGCCGAAAGCTCCGGCGGCGTTAGCTCCAGGACGTTGCGCACTCCATCGACCAGGGTCTGAACCATCTCCCCTATCGCCATGTTGACGGCCGAACTGGAGACCTCTATCTGCCGCGGCAGTCCCTGAACGAGGTCCCGGCCCTTGATGACCATGCGCTGTTCCTCGTCCAGCGGGGTGCAGGTGCCGATCATGATCTTGAGGTTCTCGGCCGTCTGTTCGCCGATCGCGAGGTTGTACTGGCGCCGGAGGTAACGCATGATCCCCTCGTCGAACTTGTCCCCCCCGATCCGGAGCGACTTGGACACGACGACCCCCCCAAGGGAGATCACTGCGATATCCGCCGTTCCGCCGCCGACGTCGACGACCATCTTGCCCCGGGCCTCCTCGACGTTGAGGTTGGCACCGATGGCCGCGGCCATGGGCTCCTCGATGAGGTAGGCCTCCTTGGCCCCGACCTCCAGCGCCGCCTCGAGGACGGCCCTGCGCTCCACGTCCGTGGCACCGGACGGGACGCAGATCATCGCCCTGTTCCTGAAAAAACGCTGCCAGCCGCGCGTGACGCGCCGCATGAAGTGCTGGAGCATCGCCTCGGTCATCGAGTAATTCGCGATGACGCCGTCCCTGAGCGGGCGGACGGAGACAATACTGCCCGGCGTGCGTCCCACCATGTTCTTGGCCTCGTATCCCACGGCCAGGATGTTGCCGGTATCCTGATCGACGGCCACGACCGAGGGCTCCCTCAGCACGACCCCGCGCCTCTTCTCGAAGATCAGGATCGTCGCCGTGCCCAAATCGATTCCTATATCCGTTCCGAACATCGTCAAACCTCCTCGGGAGGCCGAAACATCAGTCGCCCCTCGCCGCCGGCGAGACCAGCGCCCTATTTTCATCGGCGTTTCCGCCCCATCTCGATATGAACCCCCATGGGGCTTCGGTCGGGCCTACGCCTCCCCCCGGACCTCTCCTCCGGAGGGGAAGTACACGATGGCCCCATGATTAAAATTGTAGCGCCTGAAACGTTTTTTTACCAGAGCAGACGAGATTTTTCCGTACCATACCGGGAAAGCCAAAGCGCCCCCTGGAAAACAAGATGCCGGGGAGGGAGAAAACCTCTTCTCCCTCTCCGGCACGCCACTTTCGGCAAAAATACAGAAGATTTTCGGATCAAAGCCCGCCCAGCATCATCAAGGCGAAGACCTTTGCGTTGTTGACGAGGTAGTCGATCTCCGTGTACTCGTCGGGCTGATGGGCCACGCCGGCACATTCCTGCTGCCAGACGACCGCAGGAATGCCCTTCCTGCGGAAGAACGCCGCAAACGTGCCCCCTCCGATCCCCCCGGTCCTTGGCTCCACCCCGAGCACCTCCCGAACGGCGCCGCAGAGCAGGCGGACGATGTCGCTGTCGGGAGAGGTGGGGACGGCCGCATCGCTTCGGCCGACATCGAGATCGATCGCGGCGCCGGTCCGGTCCGCCACGTCCTTCCGCACCCGTTCCACGACCCCCAGCACCTCGTCCAGGGAGACGGAGGGAAGGACGCGGCAGTCGAACTCGAACCGCTCCTTGCCGGGGACCGTGTTCGTGTTGGGGACGTTGGCGAAACGGCGGGTCGGCTCGAAGGTCGAGATGGGAGGATCGAAAAGCGGGTCCTCGTCCGGGAACGCCTTGTGCAGGGCCTCGTCCACCTCCACGGCCAGGATGTTGGCCGCACGGCAGGCGTTCAGCCCCGTATTGGGCAAGCTGGCATGAGCCTGGCGGCCCGTTACGGTAAAGGCGAGCTTGAGGCTGGCCTTCTCGGATATCTCGACGAAATCCCCCGCGTCGTTGCCGCCGTCCGGAGCGATCACCAGGTCGTCCGGGCGGAAAAGCCCCCGTTCCAGCAGGGGCTTCAGGCCGAAACCGCTCCCCATCTCCTCGTCCGCGGCAAAGACGAGGCACACGGAGAACTCCGGCTTGGCGCCGGATGCGACGAGCGCCTTGAGCGCGTAGAGCGAGGCGATAAGGGTCATCCCATTGTCGCTGACCCCGCGTCCATAGAGACGGGAGCCCTTGACGACGGGCCGATAGGGGTCGATCGTCCAAAGCGACCGATCCCCCTCGGGGACGATATCGACATGAGTCAGGATGCAGAGCCGACGCCGCTGCTTTCCCGGCAACTCCAGAAACAGAGAAGGCCGGTTCCCCGTCGCGGACCTTTCGTCCTCGACCCTCTGCCATGTGACGGCGCCCAGTCCCAGCTCCGCGACAAGACGCTCGATCTCCCTGGCCTTCTCCTCCTCCCCCGTCCCCCCGTTATGGGGGGAGACGGCGGGAATGCGGCAGATTCGGCTCAGGGCCTCGACCATCTCGCCGCGAAGCCCTTCGATTGCTGAAAGCACCCTGTCCTTCACGAAAAGCGCCTCCTCAAAGCAGGGAGAGCCACCCTACAGGAAGATGCCGCGCAGCGCCTCGACGTCGGCGACGCGCTGGATGGCAGCCATGAAAGCGGCGCGGCGCATCTTGACGTTCTTGGCCTGGGCGTATTCCCAGACGTGCTTGAAGTTGCCCTTCATGATGTGGATCAGGCGGTTGTTGTACTCCTCCTCCGTCCAGAAGAAGCCCTGGAGGTTCTGCGCCCACTCGAAATAGGAGCCGATGACCCCGCCCGAGTTGGCCAGGAAGTCGGGAACGAGCGTGACGCCCTTGTCCGAGAGGATCTTGTCCCCCTCGGGGGTGACGGGGCCGTTGGCGCCCTCGACGAGGTACTTGGCCTTCACCTTGTCCGCCGTCTTGTCGTTCAGGACTCCGTCGAGCGCGCAGGGGAACAGGAAGTCGCAGTCCACGAACAGGACGTCCGAGACCCCCAGCTTCTCGCAGCCGTCGCAGGTGAACCCCTCCAGCAATTTCTTGGGATGAGAGGAGATCTGCTCGAAGGCCTTCTTCAGGTCGATGCCCTTCGGGGAGTAATAGGACCCCGTGATATCGCTGATGGCGACGACCTTGACCCCGGCCTCCGCCAGCGTCTTAGCCGTGTAGCTGCCGACGTTGCCGAACCCCTGGATGGCCGCCCGAATGCCCTCCGGGTTCTTGCCCAGGACCTTCATCAGCTCGAGGCCGCAGGTGGCGACGCCGCGGCCCGTGGCCTCGTTGCGCCCCCTGGAGCCCCAGTACGGGATCGGCTTGCCCGTAAACACGCCCGGCTCCAGCTGGCCACGCATCTTGGTGAGGGTGTCGCTGAACCACACCATCTCCTGGCCTCCCGTGTTGAGGTCCGGTGCGGGCACATCCTGCCAGGTCCCGATGATCGGCGCGATGCGGGCCGCAAAGGTGCGGGACACGCGCTCCTTCTCCTTCTTGGAGAGGACCAGGGGATCGCAGCAGACCCCGCCCTTGCCGCCGCCGTAGGGGATGCCGGCCAGCGAACACTTCCAGGTCATGAGCATGGCCAGAGCCTCGCACTCGTCCACGTCCACGTCGGGATGGAAGCGAATGCCGCCCTTGGCCGGGCCGAGGGCGGTGGAATGCTGCACCCTGTAGCCCTTGAAAACCTGGACGGAACCGTCGTCCATCTCCACGGGCACGGAGACCTCAAGCCTGCGCTCGGAG
>NZ_CALIAA010000201.1 GCF_938040765.1 uncultured Fretibacterium sp. | reverse complement strand
GACGATCAGCCCGGGACAGCGCCCCGAGAGGGCCTCCGCGCAGGCCGCGGCCGTGTCCCCCTTGGCGCCCAGAAAGTATACGGGCCACTCCTCGACCGCCGCGACGCGGCAGAGCTGCTCGGCAAAATCGATCCCCGTTACCCGTTCCTGCAGGGACATGCCCAGAAAGCGCATTCCCCAGAGGAGCCCGACCCCATCCGCCAGGACCATGGAGGCATCGCCAAGGGCCGCCCGGTAGCCGGGGTCCCGCACGGCCTCCTCCATCCCCAGGGCGTTGACGGTCGCGACGAGCCGGGCCTCCTCCCCGGGGCTCAGGATCAGCCCCCGCGCCCGGGACACCGCGTAATTCATGGAGACGTTGTCGATCCGAACGCCCCAGAGCGACGGCTTCTCCCCATTCATCGGCGACCGGGACCGGCGGCGCAGCAGGAGGGGCAGCACCACCCCCAGGGAACAGAGCCCGGCGGCCAGCCACCAACCCCAGGCCCGGTAGGTCGTCGGGGACTGGAGGAGCGCCGCGGCGATGCTCACGAGCGCACAGAGCCCCGCGACGAACCGAACGGCGTCGGGGTGCTCGAGGCCCCGGGCGATCATGCGGCGGTAAAGCCGTTCCGTCCCGTAGGGATGCTCCGTGAAGAACATGCTGGCCCAGTGCAGCGAGACCTCCGCCAGGGGGATCGCGAAGAGCCCCAGGGAGAGAAAGAGCATGGAGCTGAAGACGATGCCCTTGCTGCCGCCAAGCACCGCCGTCCCGGCCGCGAGGACGCTCCACATCGCGGACATGGCATGCCCCGCCTGCCTGTAGGCATTGCCGAACCGGCTCCAGAAGGCGCCGAGCAGGGCCATCCCCGAAAAGGCCATGAAGAACGCATCGGCCGCGGGGCGCCCCATCAGCAGCACCGCCATGAGCATGAGCGAGAACGTGACGGCGAGGATATGGCCCAGCAGCCCCGGAATCTCGTCCAGATGACGAAACAACAGGGGAAACAGGGTGAACCAGAGGGTCGTGGCGACCAGCGAGGCCAGGGGCGTCAGGTAGACATACTCCCCATCCGCGAACCTCAGGAAGGCGATCGAGGGACCGGCGAGCGCGCAGAAGAGGCCGATCAGAAGGTAGCCCAGGCGCCAGCGCCGGTCGGAATACAGGTCCTCGCCAAGGCCCGCGATCCCGGCCAGAAAGGCGCCTCCCACCACGATACGGGCGTTGGCGTCGCCAAACCACAGCGCCATGAGCATCCAGCACCCCGCCAGCAGAAGGTCGCGGAAATAGCCGTACTGGCGGGGCTCCAGCATCCGCTTCGCGCAATACTGGACCCCGACGCAGAGCAGCGCCGCGGCGCCGCACCCCGCCACCATCGCCGCATAGCCGGCCACCGAGACGCCCCCTAGTTCCTTCGGAGCTCGGCCACGCCGCCCATATAGGGGACGAGCGCCTCCGGGATCCTGATGCTTCCGTCCTGAGCCTGGCCGTTCTCCAGAACGGCTATCAACGCCCGTCCAATAGCCACACCGGATCCGTTGAGGGTGTGGACGAAGCGGGGCCGCCCCCCGCCGGCCGGCCGGTAGCGCGTATCCATGCGGCGGGCCTGGAAGTCCTCGCAATTGCTGCAGGAGCTGATCTCACGGTACTTGCCCTGAGAGGGAAGCCACACCTCGAGGTCGTAGGTCTTGGCCGCCCCGAACCCGATGTCGCCGGAGCAGAGCGCCACGACGCGGTAGGGCAATTCCAAAAGCTGCAGCACCCTTTCCGCATTCGCCGTCAGTTTCTCCAGCTCCTCATAGCTCGTCTCCGGGGTGCAGAGCTTGACCATCTCCACCTTGTCGAACTGATGCTGGCGCAGCATTCCCCGGACGTCGCGCCCCGCCGAGCCGGCCTCCCGGCGGAAGCATGGGGTATAGGCCGTGTAATATTTCGGAAGGTCGGACTCCTCCAGGATCGTCCCCCGGTGCAGATTCGTCAGGGGCACCTCCGCGGTCGGGATCATCCAGAGGTCCTCCCCCTCTATCCGATAGAGGTCCTCCGCGAACTTCGGAAGCTGTCCCGTCCCCTCCAGGATCTCGGAGCGCACCATGAAGGGCGGCTCCATCTCCATGTAGCCGTGCCGGGTGGTGTGCAGGTCCAGCATGAAGGAGATCAGCGCCCGCTCCATCCGGGCCCCCATGCCCCTCAGGAGGGTGAACCGGCTCTGGGCGAGCATGACGCCCTTCTCGAAGTCCATGATCCCCAGATCCTCGGCCAGCTCCCAATGGGGCTTGGGCTCGAAGCCGAAGTCCTTCGGCTCGCCCCAGGAGCGCACCACGGGATTGTCGTTCTCGTCCGCGCCCACGGGCGTGCTCTCGTGCAGGCGGTTGGGCAGGGTCATCAGGATGCGTTTCAGCTCGTCCTCGACCTCCGCGAGGGCGGAATCCCGCTCCCGGATGCCGTCCCCCATGAGGCGTATCTCCTCCATGAGGGCGGACGCGTCCGTCCCCGACCGCTTCGCCTCCCCGACCTTACGGGACCCCTCGTTCCTCCGGGCCTTCAGCTCCTCGGTCTCGGCGATCAGCCTGCGGCGCCTTCCGTCCAGCGACTCCAGGACGCCGAGGTCGAAATCGTGCCGTCGGTTCCTCAGACAGCGTTCCGCCTCCTCGCGGTTCGCGAGGATCCAGCGCAGGTCAAGCATCGCGCAGCTCCCCCTTCGCCCCCCCGGAAAGGCGGATATTCCTCAGCAGGTTGGCCATCTCGATGGCGGTGTGCGCGCTGTCCGCCCCCTTGTTGCCCGCCTTGCTGCCCGCGCGGAGCAGGGCCTGCTCCAGGGTATCGCAGGTCAGGACGCCGAAGACCACCGGAACCCGGTGCTCCAGCCCCACCTGCGCCAGCCCCTTCGACATCTCGGCGGAGACGTAGTCGAAGTGCGGCGTGTCGCCCCGTATGACCGCCCCCAAGGCGATGATCGCGTCGTACTTGCCGCTCAGGGCCAGCTCCTTGGCCGCCAGGGGCAGCTCCCAGGCCCCCGGAACCCTGAAGACCTCCACGGCCTGATGGGACACGTCGTGGCGCAGAAGCGCGTCCTTGGCCCCCTCCAGCAGCTTTTCGGAGATCAGGTCGTTGAATCGGGAGACCACGATCGCCACGGAAAGCCCCGTTCCCAGCAATTTTCCCTCTATCGTCCGCATCGCAGATAAGCCTCCTTAAACGACTCGATAAACAACCCCATTCAGGGGCTCCGCCCCCGCCAAGGGAGCAGGCTCCCCTGCAAGTAAAAAGCTACGTTCAGATCCCGTGCAGCACGTGCCCCATCCGCAGCTCCTTGGTCCGCATATACCTCTCGTTGTACTCGTTCGGCTCGATCACCAGAGGGACCCGGTCCACGATCTCGAGCCCGTATCCCCCGAGGCCGATCACCTTCTTGGGGTTGTTCGTCAGCAGCCGAATCCTCCTCAGCCCGAGGTCCATGAGAATCTGCGCCCCCGTGCCGTAGTCCCGGAGGTCCGGGGGGAAGCCCAGCGCCACATTGGCGTCGACCGTATCCATCCCCTCGTCCTGCAGCCGGTAGGCCCTCAGCTTGTTGAGCAGGCCGATGCCGCGTCCCTCCTGCCGCATGTAGAGCAGAACGCCCGCGCCCTCCTTCTCGATCATGGAGAGGGCCGCATGGAGCTGAGGGCCGCAGTCGCAGCGCAGGGAACCGAAGATATCCCCGGTGAAGCACTCGCTGTGCACCCGAACCAGGACGGGGTCCGGCCCCGAGATGTCCCCCTTGACCAAGGCGACGTGGGTATGCGCGTCGTCGTCCTGCAATTTGCTGCGGTAGGCGTAGACGCAGAAGAGGCCGAAGTCCGTCGGGAGGTTGACCTCGACCCGCCTTTCGACCAGCTTCTCCCGGGCGCAACGCCAGGCGATGAGGTCCTTCACCGCGACGAACTTCAGCCCATGCCGTTTCGCGAACGCGATCAGGTCCGGAAGCCGCGCCATGGTCCCGTCGTCGTTCATCACCCCGCAGCAGAGCCCGGCGGCGGGCAGTCCGGCCAGTCGCACGAGGTCGACCGTGGCCTCGGTATGGCCGGCGCGCACCAGGACGCCGCCTTCGCGGGCCTCCAGGGGGAAGAGGTGCCCGGGGCGCAGGAAATCCTCGGGACGGGCTTCGAGGTCGGACAGGAGGCGGGCCGTAAGGGCACGCTCCTCCGTCGAGATCCCCGTCGTCGTCCCCTCACGGGCGTCCACCGTGACCAGGAACGCGGTGGACTTCCTGCCCGTGCTGTGCGCGGTCAGGGGGTCGAGACGCAGCCTTCGGGCGATCTCCCCCGACACGGGGGCGCAGATCAGGCCCCGTGCATACCGGGCCATGAAGTTGACGTTATCCGCCGTCGCGTGCGCCGCGGCCACGATAAGGTCGCCCTCGTTCTCCCGGTTCTCGTCGTCCGCGACGAGGACCATACGCCCCCGGCGGATGTCCTCGATCGCCTCCTCGACCGTGTTGAAGACCGATCCCGCTTCCCAATTCCGCACTTCAGTATCCAAGGTCTCTCAGCTCCTCCATCGACAGACGCATTCCGGAGCCTCGAGATCCCAGAAGGCGTTCCACGTACTTGCCCAAAATGTCGGTCTCCAGGTTCACGACGGTCCCCACCGCCATCCGCCCCAGGGTACAGGACTCGAGCGTCGTCGGGATGAGACCGACGGAGAAATCCGAGGCGGAGACGCCGATGACGGTCAGGCTGACGCCGTCTATCGCAACCGACCCCTTGGGGACGATCCCCCTCAGCAGCGGCGGCCCGGCGCCGAAACAGGCCACCCGGGTCCGCCCGGTCCCCGAGAGGCGCTTCAGGACGGCGGTCCCGTCGACATGCCCCAGGACCAGGTGCCCGTCCAGCCGATCCCCCAGGGCCATGGCCCGCTCCAGGTTGACGAGGGTCCCCGGCCTCAGGTCGGCGAACCACGTGCGCTCCGCGGTCTCCGGCATCATCTCCACGTCGAAGACGTCCCCGTGCAGGGCCACGACGGAAAGGCATGCGCCGCTCACCGCCACGGACTGCCCCAGCACCAGCTCGGACGCCAGGGCGGGGCACTCGATGGACAGCAAAGAGACCTCCTCCGCCCTGCGAAAGGCGCGCACCGCGCCGACCGCCTCTACAAGCCCGGTGAACATGAAAAAAGCGCCTCCGTCAGAAAATCGGGCCCCACCCGGCGCACCGTCGCATCCCGCAAAAGGAGGGACTCGGACATGGCGCCCAAACGCAGGCCCGTCCCGATTCCCGGCCCCTCCCCCATGATGCGGCACGAGGTGAAGAGGGCCAGGCTGTCCGCAAGCCCAAGCTCCATAAACGCCGTCAGGACCCCCGCGCCCCCCTCGACCATGAGGCTCAGGACCCCCTCTTCGGCCAGGGACGACAGCACCGCCTCGAGGTCCACCCTCCCGCCGCGCTCGGGCACCCTGCGGACCCGCGCCCCTGCGGCCGTCAGTGCGTCCGCCCTGGCGGGGTCCTCACAGCAGGTGAAGATCAGACAGCCTCCCGACCCCGTCACCACCTTTGCGGAGACGGGGGTCGACAGACGGGAATCCACCACGACCCGAAGAGGGCTTTCCCCCTCCGCGTCGCGTACGGTCAGCTCGGGGTCGTCCTGCAGCACCGTCCCCACCCCCACCATGACGGCGTCGTGAGAGGCGCGCATCCGATGCGCCCACTGACGGGACTCGGGAGCCGTTATCCACCGGCTCTCGCCATGGGGCAGCGCCATGCGGCCGTCAAGCCCCGCCGCGGCCTTGAGCGTCACCCATGGGCGTCCCAGGGTCTGCACCCGGATAAAACCGCGGTTCAGCCAACGGCACTCGGACTCGAGGCACGGCCCGTCGACCTCGACGCCCCCCGCGCGCAGGATCTCCAACCCTCCGCGATTCACCCTGGGGTTGGGGTCCGCCATGCCCGCCACGACGCGTGCGACCCCTTCCTCGACGAGGCGAGGCGCACAGGGCGGCGTTCTGCCGAAATGGCTGCAGGGCTCCAAATTGACGTAGACCACGGCGCCGCGGGCCGTCCCGCCCCGGCGGGCGAGATCCCCGAGCGCCGCAACCTCCGCGTGCTCCGAGCCGCAGCGGGCATGATACCCCTCCCCGATCACCTGGCCGTCGCGGACGATCACGCAGCCCACCATCGGGTTGGGGGAGGTTCGCCCCATGCCGCGCAGGGCCAGGGACAGGGCCCGGCGCATATAGTATTCGTCTACCCTGCGATTGACAACG
>NZ_CALIAA010000200.1 GCF_938040765.1 uncultured Fretibacterium sp. | reverse complement strand
CAAATAGGGGTCTCTGTCTTCTGACAAATGAGTACCAATACCGATATTGGGTGGTGGAATTACAGTGCCCGGTACATTTACGAGGTCAACGGCAAATATTTCACCAACCCGACCCGCCACGGCGTGGTCTTCGCCGGCGGCTCCAACGGGGAGAAGTCGGTCCTGCGCGGACTCGCCAACGAGGCAGCCTTCCATCAGGCGCTCTTGGACATCGGGGCCAAGGCGGGGGAGAACATGACGATGCAGGACATGCAGGCCAAGGCCAGTAAGGACGGGAAGGCGGTAGAGGGCGACAAGCTCGATGTGTTCCTGACCTGGGAGGGATCCGACAGGGAGATCCCCTTCGCCGATGCGATCCGAACCGGGAAGCCGGAGGACATGCGCCCCATGGACATCCGGTTCGGGGGCAACCTGGACAACGCCAGGACATTCCACACCGGCTGCATCCTGTGCCTCGATAGCTGTGCCGTCGGCATCACCAGCAACGCCTCCTACCCCTCCGGGACGACGCAGGGCGACGAGGTCCGGTTCTTCGGCAACGACAAGGTGCTGCCTCCGGACGGGACCCGCGTCTCCGTCATCTTTCGAAGGGTCCCCTAGGAAACCTCCCCATGCCCCGTTTCGCGGCTCTGTACAACGCCTTCCTGTGGAGCATGGCCCTCTGTGTTCTGCTCTTTCAAAGCCTCTGGCTGGAGATGCGGGTCAACCTCGGGGTGGCCTTCTTCGCGCTCTGGGCCCTTCTCTTCCTGCTCATGGCGTGGACCCGACCTTTGCGCCGTGTGTTCGGGTCCCTCGCGGGGGCGACGTTCAGCCTGATCGCCGTCCCCGTGCTCTGCTGGCTCCTGCTGGGAACAGAACGCATCCTTTCCGTGCCCGCCTCCATCGTCCGCGAGGGGCTGATGCAGCATCGTCTGCCGCTCGATACGATCGACCTGGCGCTCGGGGCCGCGACCATCCTTGGATGGTTGCTGATCGCCCTCGCACCGCGACGCACCCGATGACGAGCTCCCGCCCGTTTCATCGTACCATGCGCTTTCACCAGCGCCTGGCCTTCTCGCCCCTCTTCTGCCGCGCCGTCGGGGCGGACGGTACCGTCGGCACGAAAAAGGGGCGGGCGAAACGCGTCTTCTTCCCGGGGTGCAGCCTGTCGGCCTACGCCCCGGGACACGTCCTGGCGGCATGGCAGTACCTGCGCGAACGCATGGAGGGCGTCGGCGCACTTCTCAAGTGCTGTGGGAAGCCGCTGAAGCTCATGGCCATGACCGGGGAGTTCCGGAGGCGGTTCGACACGGTGCAGCGCGACCTCGACCTTATGGGGGCGGAGGAGGTGATCGTAGCCTGCCAGAACTGTTACTCCATCCTCCGGCACTTCGACGAGGGCCGGAGGGTGCGCTCGTTCTGGACGATTCTGGCGGAGATGGGGCTCCCCGAGGGAAGCCATGGCGGCGCACACGGCCTCGAGGTCTCGATCCAGGATTCCTGCGTCACCCGGGGCGTCCCGGAGATCTACGACGGCGTGCGCACCGTCCTCGGGGAGCTGGGGGCCACGGTCCGCGAGATGGAATATGCCCGGGACCGGGCGCGCTGCTGCGGCTGCGCCCCGATGATCGCGGCGGGCGACGTCGGGCTGGGATACGAGGCCATGAAAAAACGCGCGGCGGAGTCGCCGTGCGGGACGATTGTCTCCTATTGCGCGTCGTGCCGCTCGGCCATGCGGACGGGGGGGCGGGAGAGCCTGCACCTCCTGGACCTGGTCTTCGGCGGAGACTGGACGGGCCGCCCCACGCCCCCGCCGGACCGGTCGCTTCGGAGCTGGCTCAACCGCTGGAGGACGAGGCAGCTTTTAGGGAAGCCTCCTCACCGGTGAGCCCGTTTCCCGACTCGATTTTGCCTCTGAATTTTTAACGCACGATCACGACACGAGGAGGTTCCGCAAAGATGACGACGGAGAAGACGAACGCCTATTACGACGCCGACGACCTGAACCGTTTCGCGGAGATGGGGCAGTGCGCGTCCCCGCTCTGGGAGAAGTTCTCGGCGTACTACGGGGCCGTGTTCGAGGAGGGCGAGCTGACGAAGCGCGAAAAGGCGCTGATCGCCCTGGCCGTGGCCCATACCGTGCAGTGCCCCTACTGCATCGACGCCTATACGAAGAGCTGCCTGGAGAACGGCGTCAACGAGGCGCAGATGACGGAGGCCGTCCATGTGGCCTGCGCCATCCGGGGCGGCGCCAGCCTGGTGCACGGGCTCCAGATGAAGAATATCGTCGGGAGGCTCGAGCTGTGACCCTCGCTCCGAACGCGGGCCGGGACGATCCTCTGGCCTGCGTTCCTCCCTTCCGCGGCAAGCTGACCGACCCGCGGGTCGGTCAGACCCTCGATCGGCTCGACGTCCTCCAGGTCAACGTCGGGCGGCTCTGCAACCTGGCCTGCAAGCACTGTCACGTCGAGGCCGGGCCGAACCGGACGGAGGTCATGTCCCGCGATACGATGGAGCATTGCCTGAGGGTCCTTGACGCCTGGAATTTTCGCACGTTGGACATCACGGGCGGCGCCCCCGAGATGAACCCCGATTTCCGGCTCCTGGTCGACCGGGGCACGGCGGCGGGCGTCCACGTCATCGTGCGGACGAACCTGGTGATCCTGCACGAGAGGGGATACGACGATCTGCCGGAGTTCATGGCCGAGCGCGGCGTCGAGATCGTCTGCTCGCTGCCCTACTACTCGGAGCGGGACTGCGACCGCCAGAGGGGGGCCGGGACCTTCCGGAGCGCCGTCTCCATGCTCCGCAGGCTGAACGATCTGGGGTACGGGAAGGACGACCGGCTGTCCCTGAACATGGTCTACAACCCTGGCGGGGCGTTCCTCCCTCCGCCCCAGGCGGGCATGGAACGGGAATACAAGCTCAAGCTCGGCGCAGAGCACGGGATCGTGTTCAACCGGCTGTTCACGATCACGAACAATCCCGTGGGACGGTTCGGCGCCTTCCTGGTGCGCAGCGGCAACATGACGGGCTACATGCGCCGCCTCCACGACAGCTTCAACCCCGCCGCGGCGGAGGGGATGATGTGCCGCAGCCAGCTCTCCGTGGGCTGGGACGGACGCCTTTACGACTGCGACTTCAATCAGGCCCTGGACTGGACCGTGGAGGGGACGGACCGCATCGGCGACCTGGGCGGGGACCGCCCCGCCAGGCGGAATATCCGCCTGGGCAACCACTGCTACGCCTGCACGGCGGGGAGCGGATCCAGCTGCGGCGGGGCCACGGCATGACGCGGCCCCGGAGCGCTTCGGCCGCGTCATGATCTCGATCGTCGTCCCCACCCTGAACGAACGCGCGCGCATCACGGGCCTGCTGGAGTCCCTGTCCGCCCTCCCCGGGGAGAAGGAGATCGTCGTCGCCGACGGCGGCAGCATGGACGGCACGGCCGAGGCGGCCGAGGCGTCGGCCTTCTCCGGCCGCGTCCGCGTCGTTCGCTGCGGCAGGGGCCGGGCCCTTCAGCTGAACGCGGGGGCCCGCGCCGCGCGGGGCGGCGTGCTGTGGTTCGTGCACGGGGACGCCCAAGTCGCCCCGTCGAGCCTCGCCGATATCGCGCTCGCCCTCTCGGAGGGCTGCGTCGGCGGGTTCTTCCGGCTCCATTTCTACGACGCGGACGACCGGTTCATGCGCTTCGTGGAGCGCACGTCCCACACGCGGGCACGGCGCTTCGGCCTGATCTTCGGGGATCAGGCCCTGTTTTTGCGGCGGGACGTCTTCGACTCGCTCGGCGGCTTCGCGCCCCTCGCCCTGATGGAGGACTGGGAGCTCGCGAGGCGTCTGCGGCCGCTGCACCGCAAAGGGCTGATCCGGGCGCTGGAGACGCCGGTGGGGACCTCAGCCCGGCGCTTCATCCGGAACGGCCGGCTGAGGACGCTGATGAAGATCCACACGATCAAGGCGCTCTACATCCTGGGGGTGCCGACCGAGACGCTGCGGACCCTCTACGAGGGGCGCCGCGGGGAGAAAGGACGCGATGCGAACCCATGACGGGGACGAAGAGGACTGAAAAAGGGGAAAAAACCGAGGCTCTGATCCTATTCTCCCGGCTGCCGATCGGCTCGGAGACCAAGACGCGCCTCTCGCCCCTGCTGGACGAAGGGCAGAGGGAGGCCCTGCACCGGAGCTTCTGGGCCGATGCGTTCGCCGCAGCCCTGGAGCTCCGGGACCGGGCGGACCTCTTCCTCTACTGGACGGGGAGCGGCCGGCCCGAGGCGTACTCCGCTCTGATCCCCGCCGCCCTCGGGCTCCGCGAACAGCGGGGCCGTACCCTCGGGGACCGGATGCTCGCCGCGGCCGGGGACGCCTTCGAGGCGGGGTACGAACGGGCGGCGATCGTCGGGACGGACATCCCCCACATGCGGCCCGACAGCATCCGCAGGGCGTTCGACCTCCTGGCGGAGGCCGATGTCGTCCTGGGCCCGACCCCCGACGGAGGCTACTGGCTCATCGGCCTGAAAAGGGCGATCCCGGAGCTCTTCGACATCTCCGCCCCATGGGGCAGCGGCGGCGTCCGGCTCGGCACGCTGGAGCGGGCCCGAGAGCTGGGCTGCGTCTGCGCGGAGACGGACCCGTACCGGGACCTCGATACCCCGGACGACCTGCACGCCTTTTTGGAGGAACGGCACCCGTACGGCTCGGCGACCCGGGCCTGTCTGGAGGGGCTGATCGGAGGAGGGGCCGTGTAGAACGCAATTCGGCGCCTGTCGAAAACTTTGCCTGCGGATTCCGGTTTCACCTGGCGCGCCCCGCTCCCCGCGGACGGGGCCGCCCACCACCGACCAACCGTCGTCGGGTGGGCTCCGCTTCACTCCGCCGCCCCCGCCGTCTCCGATGCGAGGCGGTCCAGGGCCGGGTAGTCCGTCTTGCCGGAGCCCAACAGCGGCAGCTTCCCCACCGGCAGGAGCTTCTTCGGGATGGCCACCTCCGCGTAGCCAGCGGCCTTCAGGTGCGCCGTCATCTCCTCCCGGGACGCGTCCTTCTTCTCCGTCACCAGGATGATCCGCTCGCCCTTCCGCTCGTCCCGGACGACGGCCATGGCGCAGCGGACACCGGGCCACAGGCGCTCCATCTCCTCCTCCAGCGCGGTCAGGGACACCATCTCCCCGCCGATCTTGGCGAAGCGCTTGGCCCGCCCCCGGATGCTCAAAAAGCCCAGCTCGTCCAGGCGGACGATGTCCCCCGTGTCGTACCACCCGTCCTCCACCGGCTGCAGCACACCGGGCCGCTCCGAGCGGAGGTAGCCCATCATCACGTTGGGCCCCCGCAGGAAGAGCCGCCCGACGCCCTCCAGGCCGACCACGGGTTCGAGCCGCGCCTCGAGCCCCGGTAGCACCCGGCCCACCGTACCCGCGCTGCACTGCAGGGCCGTGTTCAGCGACACGACGGAGGTCTCCGTGGTGCCATACCCCTCCAGGACGCGGATGCCGAACTTCTCGCTCCACATCCGGGACGTCCGCTCCCGCAGCTTCTCCGCCCCCTCGAAGACGTAGCGCACGCTGTAGAAGTCGTAGGGGCTGGCGCTGCGGGCATAGCCGTAGAGGAAGGTATCCGTACCGAAGAGGACGGTGGCGTTGATGTCGTAGGCCACCAGGGGGATGGCCCGGTAGCTGAGGGGCGAGGGGAAGTAGAAGGTGTACATCCCGCTGAGCAGGGGCATGATGGTGCCCACCACGAAGCCGAACACGTGGAACATGGGCATGGCGTTCAGCACCACGTCGCTGGGGCGGAAGTCCACGGAGGACATGAGCTGGTCCCGGTTGGCGACAATGTTCCGGTGGCTCAGGGCCACGCCCTTGGGCGTCCCCTCCGATCCGGAGGTGAAGAGCACCACCGCCTCATCGTCCGGCCCGCCGGCGGTCTCCGGCGTGGTGAAGCGCGCCTGGAACCAGGCCGTCAGCTTCGCCCTCAACCCCAGGGCCCGGGCCTCATCCTCCAGCCACAGAAACCTCAGCCCCGCGGATTCCATGGCCTCCACCAGGGCGCCGAGCTTCCCCGCCTCCACGAAACGCCGTGAGCCGATCACCGTCCGGATCTCCGCCGCCCGGCAGCAGGCCAGGGCGTTCTGCGCGCCGACGGTGCAGTTCAGCATGGCCGGCGTGTGTCCCAGCCGGGACAGCCCCAGGGCCAGGGCCGCCGTGGGCACGCTGCTGGGCATCAAGAGCCCCGCCCGCTCCCCGGGGTTGAAGCGCCCGCCGAACAGGTCTCCCAGGGCCAGAGCCGCCCTCACCATCCCGTCGTAGGTCACGGGCTTCCGGCCGATATCCGCTGCGATGACCCGCCGACGGCCATAGAGCCGCCGGGCGTCCAGCAGGGCGCCGAACAACGTCCGCCCGCTGTCCCGCACCTGCCACGCCGCGTCCCGAAGCAGGTCCTGGAGGAACGTCTGGGCCATGGCGCGCCGCCGACGCCCCTTCACCTCCGGCGGGATCTCCAGCTTTCGGGGCGGCAGGAAGGTCAGGGTGATCTTCGGGAACCAACGCACTGGGAACCTGCCCCGCAGGTAGGACGCATGGGAGAGCTGGGCCCCCTCGATGCGCAGGGGCAGCAGCACGGCTCCCGTCTTGTCGGCCAGCATGGCCGCACCGTCGAAGGCCCTCATCTGGCTGCCGGTGGTGGTGATACGCCCCTCGGGAAAGATGACGCAATGCTGGTCGCGCTTCAGCTCCTCGATGAGGCCCTTCAGGCCAAAGGGGTTCGTGGGGTCCACGGACCAGGTGCGGAACAGGGCCAGAAAGGGCCGCACCCACCGCCACCGGGCCACAAGGCTGTTGATGGCGAACACGGGCTCGTCGGGGATGAAGAGCGCCGCCAGGGCCGGGTCCAGCAGCGAGACGTGGTTGGGCATGATGACGGCCCGGGGCCCCGCCGCGCGGTAGTTCTCCATGCCGCGGACCTCCACGCGGAACAAAAGCCTCAGGATAAGACGTCCTGCAGCGCATATGAGCTTTTTCACCTGGCAACCTCCTTGACATCCGACGTCGGGGTCCTCATCGCTCAACCCTCGGCACCGGACGGTTCGACCTCGGAGAGCCGCAGGACCTGCCCCCGGGTCCCGTCCACGCGGACCCTGTCCCCGTCCCTCAGAACGCCGAGCACCCCGCGCACGGACATGACGGCCGGGATGCCCATCTCCCGCGCCGTCACAGCCCCGTGGGAGAGGGGGCCGCCGCTCTCCGTCACCAAGGCGCAGGCCGCGTGGAAGAGCGGCGTCCAGGCCGGGTTCGTCGTGCGGGCCACCAGCACCGCCCCCGGGGGGAACGACGCGAAGTCGTCCGATGAGCGGACGATAAAAACCGGCCCCTCCGCCATGCCCGGACTGCCCGCAAGGCCGTTCAGCTCCCCCGCCCCGTCCCCGGGCCCCTGCTCCTCCCCATCCGGACCCAGCGTCCATCTGGGGGCGCGCTTCCGGTTCGCCTCGTAGGCCGCCTTGTTCTCACCGACCTCCCGCTTCAGCCCGTCCCACGGGGTCGCCCCCGACACGCAGGCGTCCATCGTGGCCCTTCGGGCAAAGAAGATATCCCCGGGGTCCGCCAGCACCCCCTGCGCGGTCAGCGCACGCCCCAGCGCGAAAAGGCTGCGGCGGATCAGCAGGTGCAGCCGCGTGGTCTCATAGTGCTCCTCGTCGTCCAGCTCCGTGTAGAGCCGCACCAGCCGGATGATCTCGCGAAAGAGGAGGTGCAGGTCCTCCGGGACCAGCGCGAAGAGACGGTCCTCCGCCTCGGAGGCCGTCGCCCGGACCTGCATGCCGTCGCACTCCTCCGGGGATGCGGCCATCAGCCGCAGGTTGTCCATCACCACCCAGGGCGCCCCCGACCAGGTCGGGATGTAGGGGTCAAACTCCACCTCCCGGTGGCCGTGGTCCTCCAGAAAGCGCCGGAAGGCCTCCGCAAAGGCCGGCCAGGCCTCCAGTTTTCCGGACTCCAGGAGCTCCCGGGAATCCATCCCCCGCACCAGGTGCAGGAGCTCCCCGTCCGCGCGGATCCGGTCCGCCAGGCGCTGGAGGTCCCGGTTGACCAGGCCGGTCTTCGTCTCGCAGCAGGCGGTGATCCGGTCGAAGAGCTCCATGGCCTCCTCCGGGGCGAAGAGCTTCAGAAAGCACAGCAGGGAGCGGTAAAGGATGGACTGCGTGATGGAGATGGCGATGTTGGGGCGGAAGTACTCGCCGCCGGCCGCGCAGATGCGGGAGACGTAATCCCACAGCTCCGCCGGGTCCGTGCCCAGGGGCTCCGCACCCAGCGCGCCCAGGCGCAGGAGATAGCGGTCGAGGCCGCAGCGCCATTCCGCGGGCAGAAACAGCGCCCAGCGATGCTCCTCCACGAACCTCCCGATCCCCGCCCTCAGCTCCTCCGCGCTCCTGGGCATGAAGGGCAGGCGCCCCAGGTAGAACCGGACGGCGTTCTGGTTGCCGTAGACGTAGTTGTCGAACAGGGCAAACCACTTGCCCTCTAGGGGCGGAAAGCCCATCATTTTGAAGGAGTGGTCCAGGGACTGGTGGAACCCCTCCTCGATCAGGTCCCAGGACATGGGGGTCATGGCACTGGGGTAGCGCTCCGCCGACTCGTCCCGCGTCCACAGGGGCGCAATGCTGGTGACGGGCCGGGACTGAAGCAGAAAGAGCTCTTCCCCCTCGAAGCCCCACTCGATATCCTGCGGGAAGTTGTAGAAGGACTCGACCTTCAGCATCAGGTCCCCCAGCGCGGCGATCTGCCCCTCGTCCAGGGAGGGCCGGTCCGCCTCCTCCCCCGGAACCTCCACCGTCTCCGTGCCCGTTCCGCAGTCGCTGGACACGATCTTCCGGGGCTTGTGCGCGATGAAGGAGGAGACGACGCGGCGGGATTTTCGGTCCACCACGAACTGGTCCACCTCGCTCTCGCCGACGACGACGGACTCCCCGAGCCCCCAATCCGCGTTGATGAGCATCGCATCCCGCCCGGCTATGGGATCCACGGAGAAGCCGACGCCCGCCGTGTCGCAGCGCACCATCCTCTGGACGACCACGGCCATTGCGGCCTCGCGCTGCCCGAAGCCCCTCGAGTGCCTGTACGCCACGGCCCGATCCTGCCAGAGCGAGAAGAAGCAGGCGCGTATCCTGTCCAGGATCTCCTCCGCGCCGACGCAGTTCAGATAGGTGTCGTGCTGCCCGGCAAAGGCAGCTCCCGCGAGGTCCTCGAGCGTGGAGGAGGAGCGCACGGAGTACGCGCCGGGCTCCATGCCGGCCAGGGCCTCCCGCACCTCGGCGGCCAGCCCCGCCGGCAGGAGGACGCCCTTCATCCGCTCCCGCAGCGCCGCAGCGGCGGGCACAAGCCTGTCGGGACTGTCGAAGGGCAGGGCTTCCACGGCCTCCCAGGCCCCGGGGACCGACGCGAAAAACTCCGCGTATCCCTGCGGCGTGACGATAAAACCCGGCGGGACCGGGAAACCGGCGCGAAAAAGTTTGGAGAGGCTGGAACCCTTGCCCCCGCTTCGAGGAAGCAGCTCCGCCTCGGGGTCGCTGAACTTCAGGACATAGGACATGGAAGGACCTCCCTTACCGTTCGGCACGGAGCGCCCGGGCTTCGCGGCGCTCGATGAGCAGTCCCAGCGCCGCCAGCACGAAGCCCGCCAGGACGTCCGCCCCATAATGATAGCGCATGTAGATCGTGGAGAACCCTATTCCGACGCAGGGGATCAGGAACAGCCAAAACCGCTTCCGCCGCCACGCCCAGTCCGAGAAGAGCATGTAGGCGCTCACCGCGCAGTGCAGGCTGGGGAACACGTCCGTGCCATTCGTCCCATAGGGATAGCAGGCGGCCAGGAAGTCCGTCATCCAGTACCCCTCCAGGGGCACGGAGAACTCCCCGGCGAAGGCGAGGTAGGGGCCCAGCGCCGGGACCAGGGTGTAGCCGATGTAGCCGATTCCGTATACGGAGAACATCCCCGCGTAGAAGGCCCGGGCCAGGGGAAGATCGGAAAACAGATAGTCCAGGATACAGACGGCCAGATAGACCATGAAGAGCATGTAGCAAAAGCTGAGGAACTCCGTGAGGACCGGCTGAATCATGGGCTCCAGCCGGACGGAGAGGCTGCCGCCGAACAGCCGGCGGTCCAGCTCCCAAAGGAGGGCGTCCTTCCTGCCCTCGTTGATGAGGGGGGACACCCAGCGCATGTGGGGGAAAAGGGCGTCCATCAGGATGGGGTAGATCGCCAGGCGCAGGCGCCACCTGCAGGAGGTCTCGCGCCCCCGGGTGAGGAGGACGCCGCCCGCCATCAGCGCCGCGGACCCCATGTAGACGAGCGTGTGGGGCGAGAAGGGGCCGACGGCCCACAGGAGACGAAGGAGCGTGAGCAGGATAAAGGCCCCGAAAAACCGTTCATGGATCCGTGTACTGCGCCATAACTGCATCATGCAGCGCCTCCTCGAGCGGCCTCACCCGGGGCATCGTATCCCGGCGGAAGCGGAAGTTCCACAGGCGCGTCCCGGACCTCCGCATGATGTCCAGCAGCCTGCAGCCAAGAAGCGTAACGATGACGTGCGCCGCCACGGCCCAGGGGGCCCCGGCGAGGAGCAATACCCCCCACAGCAGGGGCGCGGCGACGAGGAGGACGGTCAGGCCGGCCAGGGCCTTCCAGAGTAGGACCACGTTGGGCCCATCCGGCATGTGCCGCCCGGCCCACCATCCGGCGAGGACGGCGGGTGCGTTCAGCGCCGCAGCGGCCGCGACACAGGCGCCGGACGCCAGAAACGTCAGCACCTCGGGCACAATGCCTCGCTTCGGGAACAGCGCGGCGCCCCGCCACGTCCTGCACCCCCGGGCCGCCTCCCGGTACTGCCGCCAGAGCTCCGCGCCGGACACGAGGGCATCGCGGCTCCCCTTGCCGCCGCACCCGCCGCAGCGATACCGGGGCCCCTCATCCAACCCCGCAAGAAAGCGCCGGGCGCAGCTCAGCCCCCGGGCTGGAGGCAGGGGCAGCAGGGCGGACAGCGCCTCCGCCTCCTCCTGCGGCCGCTCCGACGCGAAGTCGGGGTCCAGCGCCTCGAGGGCCTCCGTCATGGCCGCGTGAATCCCGTCGACCCCACCCTTCGCCGCGTCCTCCAGGTCCAGGGGCGGCCCGGTCAGGACCTCCGCCTCCCCGCCCCAGAGCTGCGGCGAACCGTAGCGGACCGTGACGGGGACGACCCGCAGATCCGGGCGGCTTCGAAGCGCCATGGCCGCGATGAACGCCGCGCCCTTCTGAAACGGAAGGTGCGCCGGCCCCAGGGTGCTGGTCCCCTCGGGGAAGACGAAGAGGTCCCCGCCCTCCGCAAGCCGCGAGACGGCCCGGGTCAGGCCCTTGCGATTCGAGGCGGCCGCCCCGCCGTCACCTGGGCGCGTCACCTCGATCCCGGAGAAGAACAGACGGGAGATGGGGTTCTTCACCAGGTTGGCCGCGATGAGGAACTCCGCCCGGCCCCGGAGCGCAATGTTGTAAACCCAGCCATCCACCGCCCCGTCCCGGTGAAAGCCAACGTAAAGGACGGGCCCGCGCTCCACGGAGGCCGGACCGTATATCCGCCTGAAGAGCAGCGCCCTCACCGCAAGCATCATCAGCCGATGCAGATACCCCATGACGTTTGGCCGA